>JBGOVN010000295.1:0-2830 GCA_041478155.1 Bacteroidota bacterium
CGGTCGATTCCAGCTTCGCTTTCGAAGAAGAAATACTTTAAGATAGAGGAACAATTCAAGGCCTTTGCGGAACAAATCGGGATTCCAATTGACGAATTGGACTTACTATTTTGGAGCACTGAGACGGGGGAAATTAGGAAATAAAGGGAAAAGGCAGGAAGGTAAAGGTAGAGGTAGAGGAAAAGGAGAGGAGATGGGAAGAAGAAGGCAGCAATACTTTCGCTGTAAAGACGTTCCGTTGGAACGTCTCTACGAATCACTCATCGAGTCTTAATTCATCATGAATTTCCTTGTTCTCGGATCTGGTTTAATGGGAAGCGCGGTTGCGCTGGACCTTGTGCGTTCCGAGGGAGTTGAGCGGGTCACCATCGCCGACGCGGATGGTGAACGGGCGCGACACGTTGCTTCCACGCTCGCTTCCAAGAAGGTCCAGGCGAGGAGTCTGGATGTACAGTATTTCGACGAGGTCATCGAAATCATGCGGGGGCACGATTGTGCGATCGGCGCCATCTCGTTCCGCTATAATTATGCCCTCTCGAAAGCGGCTCTCGAAGCAGGCATCCACTACTGCGACCTCGGGGGAAATGATGAAGTCGTTGCAAAACAGCGAACGCTCGACGATAGTGCAAAAAAACGGAATGTCACGATTGTCCCAAACTGCGGACTCGCCCCAGGCCTGGCCAGTGTGGTTGCCGCCGGCGGGGCCGCAAAGCTCGACACGGTTCACTCGATCAAGATCCGCGTCGGAGGACTCCCCCAACACCCGAAACCTCCTCTCAACTACCAATTGGTGTTCTCCGTCGAGGGACTTATGAACGAGTACACGGGGAAGTCTATTGTCCTTCGAGACGGAGCTCGCGCAGAAGTTGACGCGCTGACTGAAATCGAAACGATAGAGTTTCCTCCGCCGTTTGGAACTCTCGAAGCCTTTCACACTTCAGGCGGAACGTCGCTCCTCCCCGACCTCTTTCTCGGAAAGGTTCGCGAGCTCAACTACAAAACGATCCGGTATCCGGGCCATTGCGAAAAGTTCAAGACACTCCTCTACCTTGGATTTGCCTCGAATGAACCAATCAATGTCGGGTCGAACCTTCTGACGGAAAAAGAGGTGTTCTTTGAGCTATTAAAGCGAAAACTGCCATCGTCGGGGCCAGACGTTGTACTGATACGAGTCATGATTGAGGGGAAGAAGAATGATCGGGATCATCGCCTGACGTACAATTTGATTGATTATTACGATGAAACTGACAATATTACAGCCATGATGCGTACAACCTCATATCCAACTTCGATTATTGCGCAACTCATCGTGTCGGGCGCGATTTCCGCAAGGGGTGTACTGACTCCCGAACAATGTGTCCCCCTTGGGCCGATGATCTCCGAACTTGCCTCCCGCAACATCAGAATTTCCGAAACGCTGGAGTGAAATTGCTCTCCCGCTTCCAATCATAACAACAAGAACCTTGTATGGGACAACAACAACTCCTTCTCGTCGTACTCGGCATGGTTCTGGTTGGTATTGCCGTCGTTGTCGCGGTCACCATGTTTCAAGCGAATGCAATCGAATCGAGTCGCAACGCAATCACTAACGACCTGCTGTATTTTGCGACCAAGGCGCGGGGGTACTACTGGAGGCCGGTGAGTTTCGGAGGAGGCAATCACAGCTTCGCCGGAATCACGATGGGAATGCTCTCGAGCATGTCGCAGAATGAAAACGGCCGGTACTACATTGAAAGCAATACTACTTCGGAAGTTGTCTTCGTGGGCGTCGGCCTCATGGTGTCCGGATTAGATACGGTGCGGGTTCGCATGCGGGTCAACGAGCAGAATAGCGTCATCGAGGTCTTAAATTAGGGAATGGCCCAGCAGAACTCCTTCGACATCGTCTCGCAAATCGATTTTCAAGAAGTCGATAACGCGCTTAACCAAGCCACCAAAGAGGTCACCCAGCGATACGATTTTAAGGGTATCGCAACGACCCTGGAATTCAATCAAAAAGAGAAACAACTCGTTGTCAGTACGGGTGATGATTTCCATCTGAAAAGCGCCATCGATATCCTGCAGACAAAACTCATCAAACGCGGCATCCCTCTTAAGTCCCTCCAGTACGGCAAAGTCGAGGAAGCAACGGGCAGTTCCGTACGGCAAGTCATTACGCTTCAGGTCGGCATCGACAAAGAAAACGCAAAGACGGTCGTCAAGCTCATCAAGGAGACGAAATTACGGGTCCAGGCTCAGATCATGGACGACCAGATCCGGGTAAGTGGAAAAGACAAAGACGACCTCCAGACGGTTATGACAATGCTCCGTAGTCGGGACTTTCCGTTCGCCATGCAATTCGTGAATTACCGATAGATATAGATGCGAGTGCCGATTCGAAGAGACATCCTTGTTTGGTTTCTCCTCCTCATAGCTTCCCCCCCATCCCTCCTGTTTTCGCAGTTCCAGAACATCCTCATTGTCAACGGTCAGAAGGATTCTGTAACACTCTCCGCACTCGATAGCGCCGGCGTTGTCTATCTGCCGCTTTCGGAACTCTTCACCTTCTTACGCCTCCCGACAGTGTTCAACGATAGCACCGGAAAAATGGAAGTCCGACTCGCCTCCCACCGGATGAAGTTTGCCAGGCACAATCCCTTCATCGTCATCACGGAGAATCGCACAAACATATCGACGGTGTATCAATTTCCGGTATCGTTACCGAAGAGTGGAAGAAAATACTACACGCCGTTACTGGAGTTTACGCTGCTGTTCGACCGTTTCTGGCCCGGCGGCGTCACCGCGGACAGCGCGGGATCAGAACTTGTGTTTGGCACTTCTGCCTTGCCGC
>JBGOVN010000001.1:0-24062 GCA_041478155.1 Bacteroidota bacterium
CCTCATCACGTTGAGCCAGTCGGCGGACGTCCCTTTCTTACTGCTGATTTTTTTCTTAACACGATCCGCAAGAATTTCTGCACCGCCGCCGGGAATTGACCGCAGTCCTGCAGCCCAGAGCCGCTCGAGAACCTCCCGGATTGAAAGACCCGAGACATTTGCCATACCGATAATTTCGGATGTGGAAAAGAAGTGCGGATACACCTGCGGAACCTCAGCAACCGTACGCCGCACCATTTCTTCATAGTACTCGAACGGAAGAGCCGGATTGACCCCCCCCTGCAAGAGCACCGTCGTAACACCCTTGGCAGCGGCGTCTTTGAAATTTTGAATCATGTGGTCGACCGAGTGTGTATACACCCCCTCGTCGCCCGGATGACGATAAAATGCGCAGAAAATGCAATCAACGTTGCAGACGTTCGTGTAGTTCGGGTTGGTGTCCACGACGTAGGTAACCCTTGGTTCGGGGTTTTTTCGAAAACGGATCTCATTAGCGAGGTCGCCCAGGTCAAGCAACTCGGTGTTTCGAAGGAGGAATACCCCTTCTTCTTGCGTCAGCCGCTCACCGGTACGTGATTTCTTTATGACTGTTTCAACCGTCATCTGTCATGGGCTCAAAAACTAATTTTATATCCCAACGCCTTTAACTCCTTCATGATCCCGAGCGACCCTTCTTCAAGCTTGACGACAATGGGTTTAACGGTTACGCCCGGAACTGTCTTTGGGAAATTCACATCGGACATGTGGAGGATGCAGACGCGCCCCTTGCCGAGCTTGCCGACGAAATGACCGACTTCGAACATCGCGTATGTAAGGTCGTCCGCGTTAAGAACAAAAAAAGCAAACCGAACGTCAGAACGTTCCTGGATTTCCTCAAGCGAGAGCATCTGGCCGTGCACTCTATTCAGCACTACCTCTTCGAGCCCTATCTCGCTCAGGAATTGTGACAATTGAGCTCGCAAGGGATCATTCTGTTCACCGATGACATACACCTTGTTGCTCGCGATGCCATCGGACTTTGTCGGCGCGGGTGCAGGAGCAGGCGCAGCGACTGGCGCGGCTGCGGTAGCCGCTTTTGGCGGCGGCTTCAATACCCGGGCTCCGCCAGTGTCAGTTGATGTTACCGGCGCCGGAGCCGCGACGGCGGCCGGAGCGGCTGCAGCGGCGAGCTCGGGAGACGCTTTTAATTTTTCATACAACTCCTTGATCGAAGTTACGATAAGCTGAGCCGACGATTGAAAGAAATAGCCGCCGTTCTGGTCTCCGACAATCTTGTTCTTATACGGAAACCCAATGGGCCCGGACTGCTCGAGAGTCTCGAGGCAACTTTTTCGCCATTCAAGATATTTGTTCTGAAGTCTGGCATTGTATCCGGAAAATTCGAAGCCTCCGAGAGGCACAAGTTGGGTCCCGGTTGCTAACAGTTCTTCGAATTTTTTTACGATGGCTTCAGACATACACCTGGCAACTCCTACACACTTTCCACTTCGACGGAGCGAAGCAGTGATTGAAACGTTTCTATAGCCAACTTTTCACGTTCCCCAACGCGGTAGTTGATTCCCTCGAGATATTCCCCGGCCTCTTGCGGTGTGAGACCGATTCGTTTTCCGAGTAAGAGACCCACGGCCTCGAAATCCTCCTCTGCCTTCTCGACGGAGCGCTGGATGAGAAGCGAAAGTTCCTCCGTCTGCTCCTGCGACAGAGATGTTCGCACAGCCCACAAGGCGAACACGAATGGGAGCTTTTTCCAGTCATACCACTCAGCTGCCAGGTCGTACACAATTTCAAATCCTTCCAGTCCGAATTTTCTGTGCCTCAGTGCTTCATCACCAATAAGCAACACCGCTTCAAACGATGAATAATCGTTCACCCCCGAATGCATTCTCTTCATCACTGCCTTGACACCGTATTTCTTTTCCAACAAGATCTTCAAGAGCGTCACCGAGGTTGCCGTATCATCGGTGATTCCAATCGTTTTACCCTCGAGGTCTCTCCAACCGTGATTCGAAAAGAGCAGGACACTCTTTACCTGGTCTCGCGTAGCAATGCAGAAGTTCAGAGGCCTCAGGGTTTCCCGCTGGGCCAAGTAATCGACGAGAGAAAATGGACCCGCGTCAATCTCACCGTGCCTCGAAAGAACACCCATCCGCCGCGGGCTGACGGGCATGACCTTGAATTGGCGTCGTTCAAAATTCCTGTAGAACGGGACTGAGTTCAGGTACGGGATTTTCCCGACAACGTTCGAGGCGTACAGATGAAGCGGGTTGTAATAGACGTCCCGCTCCACCGGAATCTTTCCGGCGTCGAGGATGATCTTGATGATCCGGTCCTTCTCCAGCTTCGAAGGGCTCACGGCGCCGGCATCGTGGGCGATTCGCTCACCCCCCACCGTTCCATCCATGTCGTCCGCCCCAAAGTTCAGCGCTATGGACGCCACTTCCTCCGTGAGCATCACCCAATACGCCTTGATATGCGGAATATTATCGAGCATCAATCTCGATATCGAAATCATTTTCAGATCGTCAATGGCGGAGGTAAAACGGTCGGGCGGCTTGATCCCGGTGTCTCCCGGCTGAAACGCGAGAGGGATGAACGACAAGAACCCGCCAGTCTCGTCCTGTGCCTCTCGAAGCCTGATCATGTGGTGAACGCGCTCGGCGAATGTCTCGACGTGGCCATAGAGGATCGTGCTATTGGTCGGAATCCCGAGCCGGTGAGCGGTCTTGTGAACCTCAAACCACGTCTTTGCTCCGATCTTCTGATTGAACAGCAATTTGCGTACCCGTTCCGAGAACACCTCAGCGCCGCCTCCAGGCATCGTGCGCAGTCCCGCTTCTTTTAGCTGGCGAAGCACATCCTCGATGGGTATTCGGAACTTTTTATGGAAAAAATCGATCTCGACCGCCGTAAATGCTTTGATGTCGACAGAGGGAAACTTCTGTTTGATCTGCCGAATCATGTCGAGATAGTATTCCCATTCCCAATCCGGATGGAGGCCACCGGTAATATGTACCTCATGGATATCCGGCGTGAGTTTGTGGAGGATTTCATGAATTGTCATCTCGTAGGCATCCGGGCGTCCTGCCTTAGTCGCAAAATCGCAAAACTTGCAGGAGAGAACACAGATATTCGTCGGCTCGATCTTCTGATTCAGCACAAAATAGACCGCATCGCCACTCAGGTTGCGCTGGACGAAATTAGCCATCTTGCCGATCGAAATGAGGTCGTTCGAAGTGAACATCGCGACACCATCTTCCAGCGTCAGACGTTCCCCGGCCTGAACCTTCTCCCAGATCGGTGCAAGTTTCTTATCCCGAAAAAAAATATCCGCACTCATCGTACTCTCATGTACTTTCAATGTGCTCTCATCGCTACTTCCAGTATTGATCCCACTTTTCCTCAACCTTTCTCACTATTTTCTTCTCCATCGTCAGTGTTCCAGGATATCCCTTCTTCCACGTCGCATCGATTCCCATCACACCTTTGTAAATCGGAGATATCCCCATGAGCCGTTGCTCCGTAAAAATAACATCCCGCTCACAGTCGAACCGTGTAAAAACTCCCCAGAGATAGTTTTCCCGGTCCATAATATCAACATCCTCGCTCACGATTGCTATCACACTTACGTCCTTCAGTTCCTTTCTCAGCACGAGCTTCTCAAGAACCGACCGTCCATTTGCACGAACTTTGACCAATAGGAGACAACTCTCTACCAAGTTGATGTCGACGATTCTGCGGTCGAGCGACCTGAGCCAACGAAGATCCGCCGCCGCCTTGACCGAACCACCCTTGCGTGTCCCGCGCACCTTGCGGGTCGCGTCGATGACCATCTTGCTCCCCAGTTCCATCGTGAAGCTTGTGAAATCAAGGGTGTCCAACGGTACCTTGGGTATGAGCACGAAATCATAATGCGGATCAAAATTGTCCCTGATGGATTGGAGTACCGACTTCCAGTCCCGCGCCTGGACATCTTCGGAAACGAGTACCACGCATTTCGTCAACGAGAGTTGTCCGGTGCCAAGCAAGCCGAGTGCGGCTTTCATCGCCTCCTTCGCATACCGGTCCTCGACCGAAACGACCAGGAGATTATGGAAGCCGGCCTCGTAGTATGCCCAAAGATTTCGTACTTCCTTGTGGATCAGTTTCGCGAGTGGGCCTAAAATCTCCTGAGTAGCATCACCCAGGAATTTATCCTCCATCGGTGGAATTCCGACGACGGTCGCAGGATATATGGCGTCGCGTCGCCGAGTCACAGCGCGAACATGGAACACGGGAAACGGTGCGGCTTCCGAATAGTGGCCGAAGTGGTCGCCGAACGGACCTTCCTTTCGACGCTGACCAGCCGGAACTGCGCCTTCCAGAATGAACTCGGCTTGAGCAGGAACGAACGTTGAAATCGTTTTCCCCCTCATCATCGGAATCGGTTTTCCGCGGAGGAATGCTGCGAACTGCACCTCATCGATTCCTTCGGGTAGTGGAGCGATCGTGGCGAAAAGGAGTGCTGGGTCCGTTCCAAGTGCAACAGCCACTTCCAGTTCCCGTCCAAGACGCTCTGCACGGTAATAATGGAACCCCCCTCCTTTCTGGATCTGCCAATGCATGCCCGTCGTCTTGGCATCGTAGACATGGAGTCTGTAGAGGCCTACATTTCGTCTTGCATCGACCGGGTCGTAGGTGAAGACCTGTCCCATCGTGATGAACCTTCCTCCATCACGAGGCCAGCATGTTTGAAGGGGAAGTTCGTCAAGATTTGGTTTGCAAACGATTTCCTGGGAGCTCCCGTCGCGAACAATTCGCGCCCTCGCTTTCAGGAGCTTGGCGACGACCGACCGCTGGTTCCACACCGATGAGATCGTCGGGGGCATCATGCGGTCAAAGAATGTGATAAGCTCGGATCCTATCTGTTCGGGATGCCGGCCGAGTGCCAGCTCAATGCGTCGGTCCGACGCAAAGACGTTGATCGCGAGGGGAATCTTCGACCCTCTCACATTTTCAAAGAGCAGAGCAGGCTTCTTTTCCTTCAGCGCCCGCGTGGCAATTTCTGTAATCTCGAGCCTCGGATCAACTTCGAAGCGAACGCGCTTAAGTTCCCCGATCGATTCCAGATAGCGAACGAATTCACCAAAGGCCGGAAATGCATTTACCATCGCGCCTCATTCAAGTTCTTGCGACCTCCACCCGTTCGGAACAGGGAAACCAAGAACACCCAGGACCTTGGTAATAAATGCATTCACATATTCGTCGACAGTTTTTGGGACAAAATACAAAGGCGGAGATATCGGCATGATCACTGCGCCGTCCCGGGAAAGCCTCGCGCACTGTTCCAACGAGATTGTCGACAACGGTGTTTCACGCACGCAGAGGATCAATTTTGAGTGTTCTTTCAGGGCTACCTGTGCGGATCGGGTAATCAGTGTGTCGCCGATGCCGGATGCAATCTTACCGAGCGTTGAGGTTGAGCACGGTAGAACGACGACGGCGTCAATGTGATTCGACCCGGAAGCGAGGGGCGCCGTCAGGTCGTCGTCCGAAAACTGACGCTTGATGTACGGAGCCAGGTCTTTGTCGGTCAGACCGAGCTCGTCCTTCAGTAAGACCTTCCCCCATTTGCTCACAACAAGAAACTTCTCAGCGCTGCACTGTTTGAGGAATTCCCGCGCGTAGATTGCGCCGGACGCACCTGTAATTCCGACGGCAATCCTCACCGAAAAAAGACCCCGGCCAGGACCATGCCGAAGACCGAGAATCCCAGCACGGCGTTGATCTTAAAAAATGCAAGCTCGACATCTTCGGACTTGCGATGTTCGAGATACAGCAAATAACCGGAGAGCAGAAGAAACGGAACAGCGGTGATTGCCCGAATATACACGGCAAAGAGGATTCCGAGGACGACAAACGACGCACCGTGGAGATACCCGGAGATTCTCAGCGCTTGCGTCCTCCCGAGACGCGAAGTTAACGAATAGAGATTTTCTTTTCGGTCGAACAGTTCATCCAAGGTTGAGTAAATAATGTCGAAGCCTGAAACCCACAGAATCGTAAAGCCCGTTAAGAGGATGGCAGGAAGGATGTTCTCGAACGACCGCTGGACTGCAAACCAGCCGCCAAGCGGGGCCATCGACACACCGAGTCCGACACCGAAATGCGCAAGGCTCGTGAACCGCTTCAAGTAAGGATAGAGAGTAAACACCAGAAGAGGGAGTGGTGATAGCATCAAACAAAATGGGGAGAGAAGCGCCGCGCTCAGAAAATATGCCATAAGGCCTGCGAGAAGTACCCCCGAGGCTTCCACGAGACTGAGCCTGCCACTCGGAAGCTCGCGGCCGCTCGTTCGTGGATTGCGTTTGTCGATCTCGCGATCGATCATGCGATTAAGAGCTAACGCGGCTGTCCGGACCCCTGTTGCTCCTACAAGAACCAGCAAGAGAAGCGAGACGGACGGAGGTTCTTTCGCGGCGAGGAAGACACCGCTGTAGATCAGGGGGAGTGAAAACAGCGTGTGCTCGATTTTTATGAAACTGGCAAAACTCTTAACTTTTTGCACCACAATGACTTACTCAATAGGTTTCGAATTGAAGAAGAAATATAGCAGAAAATTGAAAGGATAGCAAGAATCGTCGGCACGCGCTCTGGGAGAGCGAATGCGACCGGGGGTGACGTTGAGCTACTTTACGATGCTGCCGGAAGAGACTTCCTCCTGCAATGTTACAATCGCAAGTTTGCCGTCTTTATCATTGGCGGCGAGCAACATTCCTTGTGACTCCTGTCCCATGAGTTTCGCCGGTTGAAGATTTGCGACAACGACGACAAGTTTTCCGAGCAGGTCTTCGGGACTATACTGTTTCGCAATGCCCGCGATAATCTGACGCTGTTCACTTCCGATCTCCACCTGAAGTTTCAGAAGTTTTTCAGATTTCGGGACCTTTTCGGCAGCAAGAACTCGCGCAACTCGAAGGTCGATTTTCTTAAACTCATCGAGGGTTACGAAGGGGGCCTGTGGGGCCTTTATTGATTCGACAGGCAGCGTCCCTTTCTCAAGAAACTCCATGATTTCTCCAACCTGTTTATCGTCAATTTTTTTCACCAGGATCTCCGACTTATTCAACGCGTGGCCTTCCGTGAGTCTTAGTTCTCCAGCCGCCTCCCAACCCTCCTCCAAGAGCGCAGTCTGCATGTTCAGCATCGTCCATGCCCTACGAGAGAGGGCGGGAACGACAGGCTCGAGTAAAATCGAGAGGCATCGCACGATCTGAAGACAAACGTGAATCGTCGTGGCGCACCGAGACTTGTCGGTTTTGAGCGTTTTCCACGGCTCCGAATCGTTAAAATATTTGTTTGCTGCCCGCGCGACATTCATCGCTTCGAGGACGCCATCCCGGAAACGATAATGCTCGAAAAACTCACCAACCTTCCGGGGTGCATCCCGGAGTTTCTCAATGATCTCCCGGTCAATCTTCTCGACCGGGCCGCAGAGAGGAACCTTGCTTTCGAAATTCTTTTCTGTAAACGCGACTGTTCGGTTAATGAAGTTGCCCAGAATATCAGCCAGTTCGTTGTTCGTGCGTGCCTGGAAGTCTTTGAGATAGAAATCACTATCGCGAGTCTCGGGCAGATTGACGGCAAGGGCGTAGCGAAGGGCATCTGCCGGAAAGAATTTAAGAAAATCCACCACGTCAATTCCCCAGCCACGACTCTTCGAGAATTTTTGACCTTCAAAGTTCAAAAACTCATTTGCGGGCACGTTTTCCGGAAGGATGTACTGGTCTTTGCCGCCGTCATTCCACGCCATTAACATCGCGGGAAACACGATACAATGGAACACGACATTGTCTTTGCCGATAAAAGCCACGTATTTCGTATCCGCGCTCTGCCAATACTGTTTCCACGCATCGGGGGTGCCGCGAGCCCCTGCCCATTCCTTCCCGGAAGAGATGTATCCCAGGACGGCATCGAACCAGACGTAGATCACCTTCTGCTCGTAACCCACAACCGGCACCGGAACTCCCCAGGCCAAGTCACGTGTCACGGCCCTATCTTCGAGACCCACTTTGAACCAGCTTTCACAATACCGAAGGACATTATCCTTCCATCCGTCGCGATGGTTTCGTTCTTCGATATACTTCTGAAGCCGCGCCTGGTAGGTCCCCAGGGGAAAGTACCAATGTGTCGTCTCACGAACAACGGGGGCTCGCCCGCAGAGCTTACACTTCGGCTCTATGAGGTCGATCTGATTGAGCCACGTCCCGCAGTTCTCGCATTGATCACCGCGGGCTTGCAGGTACTTACAGTTTGGACACGTGCCCTCGACGTACCGGTCGGCAAGGAAGAGCGAGTCAAACTCGCAATAGAGTTGCTGTTCCCGTTTTTCTTTCAAGATCTTTCTGCTGTGAAACTCGGAGAAGAATGCCTTCGTGGTCTCGAAATGAAGCGGAAGTGACGTTCGAGAATAGTTGTCGAAGCTCATACCAAATTCGTCGAAGGCGGCCCGGTTTGCCGGATGGTATCGGTCGATGATGGATTTTGGGGTGACCTTCTCTTTCTCGGCGGAAACAGTGATTGCGACACCGTGTTCGTCAGAACCACAGAGAAAGAGGACGTCGCGCTTCTTCAGTCGTTGGTAGCGAACGTAGATATCAGCCGGCAAGTATGCCCCGGCAAGATGACCCAAATGAATGAATCCGTTCGCGTACGGTAGCGCTGCGGTGACAAGAATTCGCTTAAAGGGGGGTGTCATGCGGTTCTGGTTCTGCGATCCTGTGTCTTAACTCGACGGACATTGCTGTTAGAAGCAGTGGAAGATAGACATTTTTGCGTAGATGAGCAATCGCAGCTTCAACGGCGGTCTGTGCTCCGAACAAATCGGCGCGAGGAAATTTACGCACAAAATTGTCTATGCTTATCTGTTCGCTGTCCTCGGAGAGACGAATATCTCCTTCCCGCCGTATCAAAGCCTCCCGTAACCAAGCATGGAGAAGTTTTAACCAACGCTCGATGCCAAACTTGTCATGTTCGGCAATGAGCTCATCGATAAGCATGCTCAATCGCACGCGCTGACCGCCGACGACCATGCGCAGGTAGTCCACGACAACAGCTCGGTCTTGAACCATGTCCTTCGAAAGTAAATCGCGCGCCGCCGAAAAGCTTCCTTCCGCCAGTCGTGACACAACTCTGGCTTGCGCAGGATCTGTCCCCTCCCTCTCGACCAGAGCACTCGCCAATTCATCATCGCTCAACGGATCACACTGTACGAGCTGACACCGAGAAATGATTGTGGGTAGAAGTCGTTCCTTGTCGGTCGTGGTGAGCAACAGCACGGTGTCCGCCAGCGGCTCCTCAAGTGTCTTGAGAAGGGAGTTGCTCGCTTCAGGGTTCATCTGGTCCGCGCCTGAAATGATAAAGACTTTCCTTCCCCCTTCGAACTGTGTGAACGACGATTCTCGTTTGATGTCTCGAATGCTATTGATCTTAATGAATGTCCCTTTTGGAATTTCCACACGGTAGTACGGGTCGAGCGCTTTTAGTCTGAGTTCCTCCCGAACGGCTTCAATCTGGTCATCCGTCAGGATTGCGACGGGATCGTCCCCCTGCTTCTCCCCCTTCCCGACGGGAAGCGCAACAACGAATTTAATGTTTGGATGCCGGAAAGTGTCGGCCCTCTTGCAACTTGAACATTGATCGCATGCTTCGAGTTTCCCTGCCGTACAGTTCAATGTTTTGGCGAATTCCAGTGCGATTGCATCGGTCCCAAAACCTTCGCGACCAAAGAAGAGGTATGCGTGGGCGATCCTCTCGGTTTCGAGCGAACGGGTGAGAAGCGACTTCACGCGGCGTTGTCCGATGACGCGCGTCCAGCTCATTTGTCCTCCCTAGAATGCATGGCCCACACCGAAATGCACAATCAGGCTCCCTCCTTGCTGCGTTATCCATCGTTGGTCCGGTGGTGCTGACGGGTCGTAGAGCTTTGTTCCAAAGTCGATGCGGATCGGCCCGGCAACGGTGTCGTATCGCAACCCAAACCCTGCGGCCATGGCAATCTCCGATACGGATATTTGCTTCGGTTCTGTCCAGATGTTCCCAAAATCATAGAATAGAACCACGGAGAATTTTTCCAAATCCAAGCTCAGGAATCTCCCCGCACCCCGCAGCGCGCTCCAGCGGCCTTCCAGACTCCCTTCTACCAGCGCATTTCCACCGAGGTCTGGGAATGGCACTGCACCGAGCTCACGGGCTTTCCAACCTCGAATGCTCCCGCTTCCTCCAACGAAGAACTTTTCGGTCAACGGCAGGTCAACCTGCGAATCTCCATACAACCATGCGGTACCCCACTTCAATTTCGCCGCCCAAATCCAGTTTCGTCTTCCGGTCGGATCCCAATACCATTGTCCGAGACCGAAGATCTTTATGTATTGCGAATACGGGATATTCGTGCCGAACAGGCCCCCGAAGGTGCGGGGCAGCGTACCGGCCTCCTGGATCGATAGGGAATGGAAGAATCCGTCCGAGGGATAGAAGAGATCGTTCCTCTTATCCCGTTGCACTGTGAGCGTGATGATAGAGTTGAATTGCCGAGTATAATTCTCGATACGCTCGAGACTCTGCTGCGTCGTGACACTCGTCGGATCTTCGCGCCTCAAGTCCCAGTCGAGAAACGCTCTTGTATACGTGCCGGTTTGCGCGGTCACGGTAATCCTCGTATTGAGGACGGTGGAATAGAATGCAGGTCGCTTATCGAGCGTGTAGGAAAAAGTACCGCCAATGGTGGTTTTGTTATTCACAAAATAGGGTTGAAGGAGCGCCATGGAAAATTCAAGCTTTGAAACAAGCAGGCTGTCCTGCAATCCCGATTTCGCAAAGATGCTGTTCAGTCTGGCATTTTCAATCGATTGAAGGCTGTAACGTGTCCGCGTGAGAAAATTTCGGGCCCCTCCAAAAAAGTTTCGGTTGTTGTAACCGATACCCGTCAGTATGTTCAGCGCGTTGTCCTGGTCGTTGATGCCAATCTCCGGCGTCAGCTCCTGGAAAGGTCGGGGTCGGACGACGATACGCGTGGGTATTTCCAGATTGTCCGGAGAGGGATTTGATACGACGTTCTCGATTTTTGATGCTTCAAAAATACCGAGCCGGCTCAGATTTCGCTCACTGTCCGTTTTCTTTAACTCACTGTAGAAGTCTCCTTTTTCATAATCCAGATGACGCAGCACGACCGTGGTATCGATCCGCTCTGACACAACGGTATCCTGTCGGACGGAGATGTCGCCGAAGAGATAACGCTTACCGGGCGTGAAGGAAAGTACAATGGAAAAATTGTTCGTAGATGCGTAACCATTTGCGACCAATGGCGTGTCGACCTTTGCGTTGACGTATCCGTTGTTGGCAAATGTTTTCACGATGCGCGCTACTTCCGCTTCCACGTTTGCAGGTATAAAGGGTTGGTGCACTTCGACAAGCTTATTCGACTGTAGGTCGTCAAACAAGTCAACGGGCAAATCCTTGAGTCCCCGGTATTCAATGGTGTCGATGAACGACCGCGGGCCCTCCCGAATATAAAATTTCAGATAGAGTTCCCTGCTGTCGGCTCGTATCTCGACGGTCGTGTCGATCTTTGCGTGGTAAAAACCCTGGTCCTTGTAGAACGCAGCGAGGAGGAGGTCATCGGAGGCAAAGACGATCGGATCGAACAACTCAGGTTTGTAACCGAGTTTCTCGCTGAGATTTCTGTAAATAAATTTCCACAGCCACGACGGCGTCTCGCGGGTCCTCAAGGTGTTCAGGATTTGACTGTCGGTTATTTCCTTGTTTCCCTGAAGCTCAAGACCTGCAACTTCGTACGTGCGGAGGTCTTCCTGCGCACGCGCCAACCCGGCAAGACTCGCCAGCAACACCATGACTACAGCAATTGTTCGCATGAATTCTTTCAACTAAAAAAAAACCCAGCAAAACGATGCTGGGCTTTTCAAGGCAGTGTTGGTCACTCTCTGCAAGTCGGGTCGACTTTACCAGAATAGAAGCAACAATATCTCAGTATTCTTTGTCGTCTTCGAAAAAGAAGTCCTCATCCGTCGGATAGTCCGGCCAGATCTCCTCGATACTTTCGTAAGGTTCGTCCGTATCCTCAAGTTCTTCGAGGTTTTGTATAACCTGTGTACGAGCTCCTGTCCGAACTGCATAGTCAATCAACTCATCCTTCGTCGCAGGCCAGGGCGCATCATCGAGATACGACGCGAGCTCGATCGTCCAAATCATCGTTCCCATACTCCTTTGCCAATTCGCCACCTTTTCCTCTTTCCAACAACTTAGTCTGTCGGTTGGACGTGGTACTTGATCTCTTGATAATTAATATCGTCGAAGAAATAATTCAGAGGTTCTTGTGCAACGCCGTTCAAGCGGACTTCGTAATGCAAATGCGGACCGGTCGACAGGCCTGTACTTCCACAACGTCCGATCATCTCGCCACGTTTCACTTGTTGACCATCCCGGACGAGTGCCTTTGACAGATGCGCGTAACGCGTTTTGTATGAATAACCATGGTCGACGAGAATCGACAGCCCAAATCCGGCGTCTCGACCGGAAAACTTCACCACGCCGTCGGCCGATGCGTAAATCGGAGTCCCGATATCGTTCGCAATGTCGATACCCTCGTGCGGTGTGTAAATATTCAAAATCGGATGCAGCCGGACGCCGATACCCCTCTTGGAAAAATACCCTTCCATCGGCTTGATTGCAGGCAGATGGGAGTATCGATCTTTATTCTGGGTGTACGTTCTCTCGACCTCTGTATAGCTTGTGTACTGCAGTTGCAGCTCTTTTTCCGTTTTCGTGACACTCGTTCGCAGACTGTTCAGCAGATCATTCAGGTCTGTCGATGAGGAGAAATCTATTCGATTATCAGATCCTCCGATACCCGCCTTCCGCACGTCTTCGTCTATTCTGGGGAGGTCAGCCATCAATCGTAGTTCATTCGCCTTGTCGTTGAGTGCCGTTAATTTCTTCTCCAAGCTCTGGACCTTCACGGAGGCAAATCGCAATTGTTCCTTCAGGATTCTATTTTCATTGACAACAACATCCGTCTGAACGAAACCAAGGCCAAGGACGTCACCATATCGCTGGTTGACCTGAATGACCACCCACAAAAGGCAAGCTCCTATGCAGAGACCCATGGCAAGCAACCGCATTCTGGCCCAGCGAACGACCTTAAGACTGAGCGAATCGTGGGAGTAGTAATAGAGTAAGGGTCGTTTCATTGCCTTATTGTGAAAATATTGAAGTGCTAAAAATGTTCCGGGAAAATAGGTAATATTTGAGGTTTTGTCAAGAAGGAAGCTCAACTATTCGAAATCGTGTTCGAAGTAGTCTATAACCCTTTTTCCCTTCGATTTTTCTGCGATGGCTGCGTCGAGGCGCCTCGAGAACTCCCGTGCGGCGTCATAACCATAATGTTTGAGCAGGTAGTCAAGGGCTATGACTTCGACAATAACAGTGATATTCTTTCCCGGGAAGATCGGTAATTTGATGTGGGGAATTTCGACGCCGAGAATGGAGATATTTTCATGGTCCAGGCCCGTCCGTGTGTATTCGACGTCCTGACGCCATTCCTGCAGTTCGACGATGATTTCAACGCGTTTTTGGAACCGTATCGAGCGAATGCCGAAGATTGACCGCACGTCGATGAGTCCGAGTCCCCGTATCTCCATGAAATGTTTGACCATGTCGGAGCCGGCTCCAATCAGGATTCCTTCCCCTTTTCGCGTGACCATAACAACATCGTCCGCAACAAGACGGTGACCCCGTTCTA
The DNA here is from genome assembly GCA_041478155.1 of Bacteroidota bacterium. Taxonomy (GTDB): domain Bacteria; phylum Bacteroidota; class Ignavibacteria; order UBA10030; family UBA10030; genus JBGOVN01. Next base: position 13,793 of record JBGOVN010000001.1, read on the forward strand.
TAAGGTCGAGTGCGATTTCACTTTTGCCGATTCCGGACCGCCCCGTCATCAACACACCGATACCATAAACGTCGATGAATGAGCCGTGAACGGCAGTCTGCGGAGCGAATTGATCGTCGAGAAAATCGCTCAGAAAATACAAGAACTTTGTCGATTCGAACGGCGTTTCGAAGACAGCCACGTTGTGCTCGGTTGCAATCGCAACCAACTCTTCATCGAGAGAGTTTCCGTTCGTCACGATGATACACGGGAGGTCGAATTTGAATATTGTTTTAAACGTCTTGACCCGCTCGGCAAGCGTGAGATGACTTAAGTAACGGATTTCGGTGTTGCCAAAGACCTGCACGCGGTCGTACGTGAACAATTCGACGTATCCCGCCAGAGCGAGACCGGGTCGGTGGATATTCTTATCCCGCACTTCTTTCCCGAAACCCACCTCACCGTTCCTTGTCTCCAGCTTCAACCGGTTCTTGTTCGCTTCGAACAAATACCCAACCGTGATGCTCTTCTTCCGCGTCTCTTTAAAATGGTCAAGACCCATAGGTGTTCATCCTTGCCGCATCAAATTTTTTCGAGAATCTGGCGGACTTTTCTGCGGTCCTTTGCATGGAGTTTCTCTTTGTATTTCAGGAGTCGAACAAGAACCTTCGCCGTCGCTGCATCGATGGACTTGAAGAAGTCAGCGCTCTTCGCATTGCTGGTAAGTGTCGCATTGTACACTCCGATGGTAACCTCTGCAATCTTCACGCTGTCGTGCGCACGTTCATAACTCAGTATGACATTTGCCTTCACAATGCCGTCGTAATAGCGAGTGAGCGTCTCAACCGAACGTTCCGCGTATTCGCTCAAGGATTTATGGCCTTTGAAATGCCTGCAGGTTACATGGACCGTTAACGTGGCCTTTCCTTTCTCGTTGTCGGTTGACTTCGTTCCGGGCCCGTGTCAGGCTTTCGGATGAGACGCGTCGTATACTTTCTTCATGTGCGCCGTTGATACGTGGGTGTAGACTTGCGTCGTCGAGAGGCTCTCATGGCCCAGGAGTTCCTTCACAGCCCTGAGGTCTGCTCCCCTGTTGAGCAAGTGCGTCGCGAATGAATGCCTGATCACATGTGGACTCTTTTTCTCCACTTCAGAGACTCTCGCAATGTATTTTCGTACGACTCTGCCGACGGCCTGAGGATAGATTCTTCCTCCCCCTGAAGCCAGGAACAGGGGGTCTGAGGCATGGAGGCCTCCCGGATGACGCTCACGCCAACGGAGATAACGTTCGGCAGCCGAGAGCGCCTTACGACCGACTGGTACGACACGCTCCTTCCGCCCTTTACCCCGAACCTTGAGCGTCCCACCCGGACGGCGAATATCGGCCACGGACAATGAAATGAGCTCGGCGAGCCGTATCCCGGTGGAATAGAACAACTCAAGAATAGCGGCATCCCGACAACCGTTCTCAGTCGCGATGTCCGGCTCCTCCAGGATTTTCAGCATTGCGTCTTCATCGAGAAAACTCGGTAGAGGTTTTTCGGCTTTCGGCGTCACAAGACGCAGGGTCGGGTTTGTCCCGATCACGCGTTGCTTCTTCAGATATTTGAAGAACGAGCGAAGAGAGGCAATTTTTCTTGCGATCGATCGCTTCTGCAGGCCTGCATCGAACAAGGTCCCGATAAACGCCCGCAGCGTTTCTTTGTCGACGCCGGCGGGCAACGTTATGCTCTCACGTTGCAAGAACAAGAGAAATTGCTGCAAGTCGGTGCCGTACGACTCGATCGTCATCGGAGCATAGTTCCGTTCGGCGTCCAGGTACTCAAGATATTTTCGAACAAGAAGTTGCATGGGATTGAAGGCGCGGGGCGGCTTACGCGGGGATTGCCACTTCTTCTTTGATGACTTCGTTTTTGCACGATGGACAGATCAAATACTCCCCTTTCGCCTGAGAGTACTTCATGACGACATAGGGATTGGCGCACGAAGGGCAAACTTGATTGACGGGTTTGTCCCATGATGCAAAATCGCAAGCCGGATATTTTGAGCACCCGTAAAATGTTCTTTTTCCTTTTTTTGTCTTCCGCGCAATCAAGTCCCCTTCCTTGCACTTTGGACACTTAATTCCCATCGAAATAGGCTTCGTGTTCCTGCATGTGGGATAATTGGAACATCCCAGAAACGTCCCGAACCGACCCCCCTTCACAACCATGTCGCCGCCGCACAGTTCGCATTTCCCGCCAACCACTCGTTGGTGTTTTTCCTGGTCCTCTGCAAGAGGCTTTGTGTTTTTGCACCCGGGGTACCCGGTGCACGCCATGAACCTGCCATTTCGTCCCCATTTAATAACCATCGGGCGTCCGCACAGCTCGCAGATTTCCTTCGTCTCCTCCTGGAGCGACTTCTTGATATTCGATGCTATGCTCGAAGCTTTTTCAACTGCATGATGAAAGGGCTCGTAGAAATCCTTCATCACCTTCAAGTACTCCTGTTTGCCGGACGCTATCGTATCAAGTTCTTCTTCCATTCGTGCAGTGAACTGGACATTGAAAATTTCAGGGAAGTGCTTTGTCAATAACACGTTAACCTGCAACCCCAATTCTGTCGCATACAACTTCCGTTCCCTTTGTTCAACGTAATTCCTATCGATGACGGTACTGACGATCAGTGCGTACGTGCTCGGCCGTCCGATCCCGAGTGATTCAAGCTCCTTGACCAGACTGCTTTCCGAAAATCGGCCGGGAGGTTTTGTGAAATGTTGTCTCGGTATGATATCACTCAGTCTGGTCCTCTGCCCGGCAGCAACACTTTGGGGGATCCGCGAGGTCGGGTCTGCGTCCTCCTGTTCGACTGAACTCTCTTCCTCTGTATCGTCGTAGACCTGGAGAAATCCGCGGAATGTCGGAATCTGGTCACTTGCGCGGAACAAATACTCACCGCCTGTCACTTCGACCGAAATTTGCTCAAACACAGCTGGCACCATTTGGCAGGCGACAAACCGGTTCCAGATCAATTCATACAACGCAAACATGTCCTTCTCGAGATACTTCTTCACAGCCTTTGGCGGCAGCTTAACCGAGGTCGGACGAATCGCCTCGTGAGCATCCTGCGACGACTTCCCTTTCTTGAAAAGCCGTGCTTCCTTCGGAACGTATTCCTTACCATAGTTATTGTAAATGTACTCCCGTACGTGTGTAACCGCTTCTTCGCTCAAGCGAGTGGAGTCGGTTCGCATATAGGTGATGAGCCCTGTCGGCCCTTCCTCGCCAATTTCTACGCCTTCATACAGCTTTTGGGCGAGCATCATCGTTCGCTTGGCGGAGAACCGAAGCCGGCGGGCGGCTTCCTGCTGGAGTGTGCTCGTTATGAACGGCGGGAGAGGGTTGCGTTTAACCGGTTTTCGCTGGACTCCCGAAATTTCATACTGGTGCTTTTTGATATCGGACACGTACCCGGTCGCTGTCGTTTCATCCGGCACCCGGGGGTCCTCCCCCGCAACCTTTGCGAGCTTCGCAAGGAACTTTTCCTCCGACGGAGTCTCGAATTCCGCCGTCACCGACCAATATTCCACAGGCTTGAAGCTGCGAATCGCCAGCTCTCGCTCACAAATGATCCGAACCGTGACCGATTGTACTCTTCCTGCGGAAAGGCCGTAATACATCGTTTTCCACACAAACGGAGTGACTTTGTACCCCACGATGCGATCCATTGCACGGCGCGCCTGCTGTGACATTACGAGGTTCGCATCAATTTTCTTCGGATGCGACATTCCATCCCGTACTCCGTCCGCCGTAATTTCATGAAAGAGGACGCGCTTAATACTCTTGTTCACGGTCCTGACTTCGTCCGCAATGTGAGCCGCAATCGCCTCCCCCTCACGGTCGGGGTCTGTCGCAATATAGACGGTCTTGGATTTCGATGCCTTGTCCCTCAGTTTCTCCAACACGCTCTCTTTTCCCTCAATCGTCTCGTACACGACCTCGAACCCGTTGTCCACGTCAACGCTCAGTTTGCTCTTCGGGAGATTTTTCACGTGTCCGACAGAGGCCTCGACCATGTAGTCTTTTCCCAAGTACTTATTGATCGTCTTGGCTTTCGATGGAGACTCAACGATGACTAAGGATTTTTCCATTCTTCTCAGTTAAAAACCTAATGAATCGAATCGTTGTTTCCCAGGGAGATATGACTGGCCCCGGGGGAGCTTTGTCCATCGAACAAAAGACCTGCAACGAATGATTTGACCTCCGGCAAACCGATGCGTGAAAAACCAGCCGCCATGATCCGTTCGATGATCGTTTCGATGTCGTTATTGGTCAGCAAGCTCAACTGTCGGCACTGAAGCAAGTAGCCGTAGGCTTCGGGGTCGATGACCATTATCTCGGCGTTATTCAGAATTCGATGCGAGTCGTTTCTGCTTTCGGAAGGGGGAACCAAAGCCTGACCGGCAGAGATGCGCTCGAACACCCAGGAGAATGCAGTGGAAATCTCAGTTTGCGTGTAACCGTCCCGTGTGAGCGAGGTTACATCAACGTCGCTCAACTGCTTGTTCGAGTTGAGCTCGTTGACCAGGTATACTATGATTTCGACGATTCGTTCTTGCATGGGCGTCCTGTCGATGCTTGACCCACCTTTGAAAGCCTCTTAAGATAGTGGTCTTCACGTTTTGTCATCTCCCCTTTTTGGCGCGATGTCCTGTCGTCATAATCAAGAAGATGGAGAAGGCCATGAATTAGAAGGCGGCTTGTCTCCTGCGAAAATTTTATACCAAATTCGGCCGCCTGCAACCTCGCCCTGTCCAAGTTAACATAAATCTCGCCTTCACGTCCGTGTTCCTCATCAATGGCAATGGGGAACGTGATGACATCGGTTACTGCATCATGTCCCAGAAATTGTCTGTTGACCTGCCGGATATGACGATTATTCGTGAAAACGACCGAAAGATGAGAGACGACGGCGCCTTCACCATGAAGAACACATTGGACAACTCTGAAAGTTTCCTTTCTCGAAAACCGCAAGAATGGATGGTCGAATGCAACGACAATCATCCACGCCGAACCTTTTTGGTGCGGGCAGGCCTGCGCAAACGTCTTCGACTCCTCGAGTCGACGACCTCACTCAGGAACTCGTCTTCGCTCATGGGGGGCTGCGGTAGAATCGTCTCCGTAAGCGACAATGCGATACCCGAAAGCATGACTTCAGGTCCCAAGGTCGTGAAGTCCCCCGAAAGAATATCACGGTCCACATTCGCGTAAAGCGAGCATCCGCCTCCTCGTTCAATAGTTAGGCCCGAAAGTTTCCCATTCGTCTCGCCGACGAACGTGATCTCGCCCAGCATTTTGCTCACGACGTACCCGGTACAAAAGTGCAGTTGAAGATGCGAGCTCGGCGTGTACACTGAGATGAGACTCCCCATCCTCCTACCGATATCGATATTGGGGTAGATCTCGAGCGCGAGCCTCCGTTCCTGCTGTTTATTCTGGACTTCGAAACGGTAGTGGTTTCCAATGCGCTTCGGTTCGATTCCGAGGATCTGTGAAAGCTTCCGGATGTCTTTTTCCGCAAATTCAAATGCCATTCAGCGGTTCCTCATCACGTGGCGGAGAAAACAAAAACCCCGACAAGCTCACCGTCAAACGAAGGCGGTGGTAGACTCCGGGGCATCTCGTACAATTGAAAAGGTAATTTGTTTGTTCGATTTTCGTTACGCTATTGTCCTTTGTGCCGTTTTCCTGCCGATTGAGCCGATTTTGCACAATCTCGTTGGGAGTATTCCTTATCAGGTTCTACGCAAATATAACCACGTCACCGCTGAGAGTCAAGTTTCAAATCGAGATAGTAGTATTTTCGACTGCCGCCTCGCATTCAAACTTGTAACCGCGGCTTCTCACTTCCTTCTGACATTTCTTCAGGATATCGTCGACTTTTTCATCGCTATGATTTTGGTCGTGGTGAAAAAGATACAGGCGTCGAACGCCGGCTTCCGCGGCTACCCGGAGTGTGAACAGGTAATGGGAATGTCCCCAGCCGACGCGGTCGATGTATTCCTCCGGCGTGTACGTCGCGTCGTGAATCAAGACATCGGCATGGCGGCAAAAATCAAAGACACGCTGGTTCGGGTCTCCTTGCTTGACGCTGAACTTCTCCTTCACGATCGCTTCAAAATTTGTCAGCGAGGCGGCTGCGACCTTGTCGAACGGTTCATTGTCGCTTACGTAGACCAGAACCTTTCCTTTGTACTCGATTCGATACGCGACTGTGAAGCCGGGATGATTAACATAAATCATCTTCACCTTCGCCTCGTGGATTTTCATTTCTCCCTCTTCGCGGATCGGGACGAAATTAATCTTTGCTTTCAACTCATGAAGTTGAACTGGAAAGTAAATCCGATTCATTTGCTCGGCAATGATTTCGCTCAGCGATTTCTCCGGCCGCTCGGTCCCGATGATCGTCAGTTCATTGCCGGATATAAATGCCGGTTTGAAGAAGGGAAAACCCTGAATGTGGTCCCAATGCGGGTGAGTAATCAACAAATGTGCGTTGACCGATTCTCCGTTATTGATGAGGAAATCACCGAAGTTCCTGATCCCTGTACCTGCATCGAGTACGACAAGCTCGTCGTCGTCAAGGCGGAGCTCGAGGCAGGGTGTGTTTCCACCGTAGCGAACAGTATGCTTCCCGGGGGTCGGAATCGATCCACGAACTCCCCAAAACGTCAGTTTCATCAGAGTCCCGCCGTTGTCATGCTCATTGTTAAGGGTTTCGATATCCGGCCGCGTACCGGACGTAATTGTCTGCGGACCGCGAGAGCCCATCCCGTTCCGCTGCCGTCAGCGGGCGTTTGATGACAGCAGGAGATCCCGCCGCCAGCATTCCTTCCGGCACTTCAAAATGCTCAAGGACGAGCGACCCCGCCGCAACGATAGAGTATCGACAGATTTTGGCGTCGTCGAGGATGACCGACCCCATTCCAATCAGGCAGTTATCCTCAACGGAACATCCATGCAGGACCACACTGTGGCCAACCGTTACGTTCGACCCTACCCGCAGAGGATACTTCTCATGGGTGACGTGCAGAACAGAATTGTCCTGAATGTTTGTCCGGGTCCCAATTCTGACGGAATTCACGTCTCCCCGTATGACCGTATTAAACCAGACGCTGCTCTCCTCACCAATCTCGACGTTTCCGACGATTCGGGCCCCCTGAGCAACAAAGACGGAAGGGCCGAGCTTGGGGTGGTGCCCCTTGAACGGAATGAGTTGACTCACTTTTGTTCAACGTATTTGGGCGGCTGCCAGGTATCATGCTTCCAGCGCCGGAGTTCCACCTTGATGCTTCCCAGAATGACCTTCATTCTGGCGACGATCGGAATTCGGGCATCGTCATTGCTGAACCATCCCTCGAATCCACCCGTCAATCCGAAGACACCGACGAAATCAGCTCGACCGTCGAAATGAACGACCTCGACCGGGTAATCGACTGCATCGATATCGATCGACGCCCGTTCGTTCTGGAAGTCTATGAACGTCTTCTGTTCCTTATTCTCGATGAATGTCGGTATCGTCTCTTGTTTCTTTTGGCGAACATGCTCCCTTGCGTAAAAGAAAAGCGTTAAACCGTCCTGACTGCGGGCGTGAACCGGAATCGTATCTCTCAGTTCCCTCGTTGAACTGCCATTCGGCGAACGCTTTCCCTTTTCGTAATACATCTTCTGGACGTCGTAGTCGAAATCCATCGTCCGGTAGATGACGCCGTCCTTCGAACTATCCTCCCCCAGCCAGTGATACGAAAATACATCTTCATCCATCTCACCATAGAACCGGATATGCGTTTCCGTGAGCCAGTTCATCGACGGGTTTGAATCGATGATCGTCACTGCCCGGTAGGTTGTTCGTCCGTTTCTCTGTTGCTTGTCGACAATCTTAAGCGTAATCGTCCCAATGCTGAAGAACGAGTAGCTGACGTGGTATTCGAGTTCTTCCCCGACTTGCAGAACAGGTGGGATGGTGTCACGCGGGATTACTTCAGCCTCACCTCGGCCCGTTCGCACAGAAGCTGTGCGAAGGCCTGACAACAGGAGAACTCCGGAGCAAAGGATCAACAGCGTGAGCGTACGAGGAAGGAGACAACGTATGCTCATGGGTACCGTTAATTCAATCTCGCGATTTTCTCCGCCTCGGGGAACAGCGTGAGGGCTTTTTGGAACTGATTGTCAACATCCAACATGACGGCAAAGAAGCCCTCGAAACCAAAGTAGGTCTTCGCAATCTCAGCCTTCAGGCGCGCCTTGACATACACCATATCTTTTTCAAACTCTTTCGCGTCAACCGTTATGCCTTTGGACTCGATGAATTTCTTGAAATCGTCCACTTGATCGTTCGAGATTTGCATTCCGGTGCGTATGCTCCTGAGACTCTTACCATACTTCGAACGAAGTTCCAACCCGGGCCCTTCGAGGTACGCTTTCATATAATCAAAGAATAAGTTCCGTCGTGCGATTGACTGGAAGAGTGCGGTTGTGTTGCCGTACTTCACAACGTAGTCGGGCGTTATCCCGCCCCCACCGACAACCTGTCGCCCGCCGTTCGTCTTGAACACCTGAGCTGTCGAATCGGCCTTACCTTCCCTCTTGTGCTCGATATTCTCCCCCTCTTGTTCCTCACGTTCGAACGCCTCGCGCTGGTATTTTTCCCGCTCCTTGCCTTCGTACGGCCTCTGAATAAGCCGACCGCTCGGCGTATAATAGCGCGCAATGGTGATTCTCAACGCAGAGCCGTCAGCGAGCGACCACTGGCGCTGGACAAGACCTTTACCGAACGTCGTCTCACCGACTATGAGTCCGCGATCCCAGTCCTGAATCGCACCGGCGACAATTTCGCTTGCGCTCGCCGAACCGTTGTCGACAAGGACGATCAGTGGGAGTTTCTCATAGAGGTCTCCGGATTTCGCAAAATATGCTTCGTCAAACTCCGGCCGTCTGGCTTTTGTATACACGATCTTACGAGGATGGTCCTTCGTGCCGCCGTCGAGGAAGAGGTCCGACATCCGGTAGGCTTCCTCCAGGTACCCCCCTCCGTTCCCGCGCAGATCGAGGATGAGGCGCTTCATGCCTGCGCCCCGGAGTTGGGTTAACGCCTTGTCCATCTCTTCGTGCGTCGTCTCTTTAAACTGGTTGACCTTGACGTACGCTGTCTCGTCGTTAACCATCAGCGCCGCATCGATGCTCACGATTGGGATTTCATCGCGGACGATCTCAAACTCCATGAGGTCCTTAATTCCCGGACGCACGATCGAAACCTTCACTTTCGTCCCCTTCGGTCCCCTGAGGGCTTTCATGACCTGGGCATCTTTGAACGCTATCGCGGAGCTGTCGTTAATTCTCACAATGCGGTCGTTCGAAAGAATACCGAGCCGGGATGAGGGTCCTCCGCCGAGTGATTCCATGACGGTGATTGTATCGCTGATAACGCGGAAAGAGACACCGATGCCTTCGAACTTCCCTTTAAAGTCTTCCTTTACCTTTTCGAATTGTTTGGGAGGGATGTAGATCGAGTGAGGGTCGAGAGTATTGAGCATGCCGACAATCGCCGCCTCCGTGAGCTTCTGAGTGTCGACGTCTTCGACGTAGTACTTTTCGGTGAAACTCAGAACATCCTTAAATTTCGTCAATTGTTCGTAGATGTTGTCCGCTGAGACCAGCCTGTTGATTTCCATGCCGGCGAACAGTCCTACGAGAACGAAAGCGGCAAGCGTGACGATCGAAAAGCGTTTCTTCATAAAAAAGACCCTTCCCAACTGCATCCTATGAAAGATAGAAATTTTATGAAAGTTAATGGATTTAGCCTGAAAATCAAGTTAGCTGCGACACACGAGATCAAAACTCGACCCGCACTCCCAGTTTGAGGCGTCGGGGCTCGTAGTATGCACCGGGATCTCCGAGTTCACCGCCGATTCTTCCGCTCGAGTCGATCCACTTGATGTTGGTTCGGTTGAGAAGATTCCGAATGTCTGCATACACGGTGACAATGTATTTGTTCGATTCGCCAATGTCGAATTGCCTGGTGAGCTTGCAATTCACGAACAGCACGTCTTCCATCCGGCCGTTGTTTGGGACAAATACTTTTGAGGTATCCTGCGCCGTAAAGCCGTCGCGTGTAGGATAATAGGTGTATGGACGGGGCGAATTGTACATTACGATGAGATTGCCGCGGATATCTCCGATGAGTTTGAACTCACCGTCGAGCTTGACCGAGTGCCGCTGGTCCCAGCTCAACGGAAATGCCTGCGCGGGTA
>JBGOVN010000235.1:0-3413 GCA_041478155.1 Bacteroidota bacterium
AGAGTTCTCTTGCCGAACTTCCCCAGTACTACGCCGACATGTTCGGTTGGGAAGAAATGGTCGCGAAGGTTGCCGACGCATACAGGAAATTCTCGCCCGAAGAACAGGCAGAGTGCATTATTTACGTCCGCAACTACGGTGAGGCCGGCGCCATCGACTTTTTTGGGAAGAAGTACGGACTCCCGGGCGCCCTGTGCGCGCACAATAGCTACTGGTTCTGGGGTCCCGGCCAGCGATCGGGCAACATTGCAATTATCATCGGTTGGAGCAGAAACCCTCAGGAAAATTTCGCCGATCTCAACCGTCGCTTCGCGCACGTGGAAATGGCAGGAATGACGAATACAAAGTATGCGATGCCGTTCGAAAACGGCAGGATGATTTTTCTCTGCAAAGGAATCAACACGACAATCCAGAAACTATGGCCCAGTGAACGGTTTTTTATTTAAGTGTGCAACGCCCCGGGATTCAACGCAATATGTAGCCCCCAACACTAGTTAGGGTAATTCGTGGTGGATACCAACCAATGAAAACTAAAGCCATAGTCTTTGGCGCAACAGGGATGGTCGGAGAAGGAGTTCTCCACGAATCCCTCAAGCATACCGACGTGGAATCAGTTCTGGTCATCGGCAGAAAATCATGCAACGTGAAGCATCAAAAAATGAAGGAACTGATTCATCACGACTTCTTCGATTACTCTTTAATCGAGGAGGGACTCAAAGGATACGACGCTTGCTTCTTCTGCCTCGGGGTGAGCTCCATCGGAAAGAATGAACAGGAGTATACCCGTCTTACATACGACCTCACGATGAGCGCAGCAAGAACGTTGGCACGCCTCAACCCCGATATGACGTTTTGTTACGTGTCGGGGGCTGGAACGGACGACACCGAAAAAGGTCGCAGCATGTGGGCGCGCGTGAAGGGGAAGACCGAGAATGACTTGATGAGGCTCCCTTTCAAAGCCGTACTTGCATTCAGACCGGGATATATCAAACCGATCAAAGGTCTGAAAAACGCCCACGCGGCCTCCGAGGCGGCGGCGTATGTGTACCCAATCTTGAAAGCTCTTCTCTCGAAGTATGTTTGTACACTCGAGGATTTGGGCCTCGCGATGATTCACGCTGCCGCGATAGGGTACCCAAAACATGTCTTGGAGAATAAAGATATCACTCTGCTTGCCGCGTCAAATTCGACCGACAAAAACTAAAAGCACAAGCTATTTCTTTCCCGTGACCATGAACAGATATGGCCCCTACTAACATTGGACACCAATGAATTCCAGAACAACCTCTCTTGTCGGCCTCGGAGTTGCAATGGTGGGGGCTGTATTTCTTGCAATGACAGACAACCTGATCTCCTCAAGTCCTTTTGGCATGGTCGTACAAGTTCTTGCGCTCGGGCTGATGGTCTGGGCACGTGCTACATTTGGAAAGAGAAGTTTCCATGCTGCGGCTGATCCTACAGAAGGTGGATTGGTGACGACAGGACCTTATAGATTTCTGCGTCATCCAATCTATGCGGCCGCGACCTATTTCATTTGGGCAGGCGTTTTGTCTTACAGGTCAACGGAGGCGATTGCTGTTGCGGTACTAATTTCCCTTGGTTTATTGCTGCGAATGATTGCAGAGGAAAAACTCTTGATCGCTGCTTATCCTGAATACGTGGAGTATTCCACGAGGGCAAAACGAGTGATACCTTTTCTTTTCTAAGTTACAGATCTCGTACCGCCAGTGCTCGCGCCGATCAAAGGCACGTACGTTTCCACGTCGGGCATTATGATCCCCACTCAGACGGACTGTTTAGTTGAAACGCCCGGACTGAATCGTGATAGTATCCACGCGACAGCCACCACGGTAACACACCCAACAACGTTATACCACAGCCAGGATATTTTTGTAAACAAGAAGCACCACAGTACGACTCCCTCTCCCGCAAAAGCCGCAAGAAATGTGGCGGTCCCTCCAACCGATTTAACATAAAATGCCAGCAAGAACACTCCAAGCATAGTCCCGTAGAACAGCGAACCGAGAATGTTGACCGCCTCTATCAGCGACCCCAACCTGCTCGCATATTGAGCGAATGCGATGGCGTAGATTCCCCAGATCGCCATCATGGCTCTGGAAACAATGAGATAGTGGCGCTCGTCTCCGTTCTGATATATGAATCGTTTGTAAACGTCGATGATCGACGTGGTTGCAAGTGCACTCAGCTCTCCGGAACTCGACGACATGGAGGCCGCAAAGATGCAGGCGAAAATGAGGCCTACTAATCCAGCCGGCAAAAATCCTAGCACGAAGGAAAGGAAAATATAGTTCGTGTCGCTCGGGTCCGCTTTATCGTTGTTTTTCTTCACGATGTCAATGGCCTGCGACCGCACTCCTACCTCCTTCTGCTTGAGCACATTCAATTCTGCTTCGACCCTATGGATGTTTTCTTCATCCGAGCCTTTTTTTGCTCTCAGGTATTCCTCAAGAAGGCGGGACTTCTCATTAAAGACTGCTGTGTGCTGTCCTTCGAGGATGCGATACTCCTCAGCATACGGCCCTGCTTTGACGCTCGCGATTTCGACCGGATTGAAGAAGAGCGGCGGCTGGACAAACTGATAGAAGACAAATACCATCGCTCCGAGCAGGAGTATGAAAAATTGCATTGGCACTTTTGCAAATCCGTTAAAGAGCAATCCAAGACGGCTCTGAGCGACTGATCTTCCCGTGAGATATCGTTGGACCTGCGATTGGTCGGTGCCAAAATAAGCCAGGGCCACAAACAATCCTCCGAAAAGCCCCGACCAAAAATTGTACCGATTGTTCAGATCGAACGTGAAATCGATGACGTTCAAGCGGCCCATTCCCCCTGCAACGCGAAGAGCATCGACAAACGCTACCCCGGGGGGAAGGAGGTGTATCACGACTAGGAACGCGATGATCATACCCAACATGATGATCAACAACTGGTAGAAATCCGTATAGCTAACCGATTTCACTCCTCCTCGTGTTGTATACACGATAACGATCCCTCCGATGATGAGTGAAGTGATGCGAAGGTCAATGCCGAGCATGACCGAAAGGATAATCGAGGGAGCGTAAATAGTGATGCCGGCGCCGAGGCCGCGCTGAATGAGGAAAATCACGCTTGTCAACACCCGCGTTTTGGGGTCGAAACGTTGTTCGAGATATTCGTAGGCGGTGTAGACACCGAGCTTGTGGTAAATCGGGACGGCGGTGATCGAAAGAATCACCATCGCGATCGGCAACCCGAAATAGAATTGAACAAACCGCATGCCGTCAGCGTACGCCTGACCGGGAGTCGAGGTAAAGGTGATCGCGCTCGCTTGCGTCGCCATGATCGACAGCGCAACCGTATACCATTTCAACGACCTGTCCGCGAGAAAATAGCCCTGGATGTTCCGGCTTCCG
>JBGOVN010000178.1:0-3998 GCA_041478155.1 Bacteroidota bacterium
CCTTACTCAGGTCAATTTGTTTGAATTTTGACATACAGTGCTATTTTACACGCGCTTTAATCGGGCCGCTGATTCCCGAGTATTCCCGCAACTCGGCGTCGATCGAACCGATCACAACCCTCGTGCTTACTTTGACTGGAATTTTTCTTTCATCATTCGTCAGCCACATCAGGACTCTCCCTTCATTCTTAAAGAGGCCTCCTTCCATGATAAGAGGTTCGACCAGTACGCAATCGAATGTCCCTGCGTCGACCTCCACACGTTGATAGCCAAGAAACTTTATCGCGAGAGAGTATGTGGTATCTTTGTAGAAGTTCTTCAAGTAGGTTTTCTGGCCGGGACGCATCGTCCCGAAGTCCATCGTACGGGTGAAGTAGAAGGCGGAAACGACGTCGTGGACATACGCGGGAATTATGTGTTTCCCTTCCGGTGTCGTCGCAATATTGTTTACTTGATCCAGCTCCGCCTGAAAGTCCCGGCTATACTTTCCCTCCCGAACCCTCTGAGAAAAACGCCACGGGAAAATCCCCTTCTTGTCAACGATGCTTTCGTATCGATCGTCGACCTTGAATATCCACGAAAACGACGGCGTTGTGACTACCGTGAACAATACCTGGTAGCACTCGCGGCCGCTGACCGTGTCGAGCTTCGGAATCGAGAATATGGCCTCTCCTGCGACGATAAAACTGTAGCCGACGTCGAACACGAGCCTCTCCCCTTCCGAAAAAGCGTCGTTCGGTACAACCCGCAACGCGTTGGAACGGCTTGTAAGAGTTTCGGGGCTCCTCGATACGGTGTCTTGCTGGCGGCCACCTGCAAGAGAGAACAGTGCGGCGACACTTAAAGCGATGAGCTTAGCCATTCCCCGGCGCTTTCCTTTTAACCGGCTTTTTGAGAAGCTTCATGGCTGCGTCAAAGACGCGGCTGAATTCGATCTGGTCCATACACACATTTGATTCGCATTCTCCCCCCTTACAGAGAGGACAGCGGTTTCGGTCCGGCACAAAAATCTCCTTCCGCCCGGTCAAGGGCCCCCACCGCTGCGGACTCGCCACGAGAATCGGTGGGTAGAAACCGATGACGGGTGTGCCAACCCCGGCGGCAAGATGAAGAGGGCCGGTAGAATTTGCTACAAACAAATCTGCGGCTTGGATGAAAGCTCCGAGTTCTCCGAGCGTCATCATGCCGGCCAGAGGAATCACATCCGCACCTGCGCGTTCGACTACGTGCTGAACGAGCATCCGCTCTTCTTCACTTCCTGTGACGACAACGCGAATTCTCTTTGCCCGCAGTCGAGCCGCAAGACGGGAAAAATTCTCGGGACTCCAGTTACGGGCGGAGCCTCCGCTCCCGGGGTGAAGAACAACGAGCCGTTCCTTCTTGCGAATTCCGACTTCTCCCCTGATACGCGACGCAGAAGCTCTATTCCTGGCGTCCACGACAACGCGGGGGGAAACATGATCCGGTATGTCAAATCCGACCGCACGAAGGAGCGACAGGTTATATTGGGACTCGTGCTTCTCTGCGGTTTTGCGGTGTTCGAAAACCCTGTTCGTGAAGAGGAACGAGTACCAACGGTATCCGGATCCAACCCGAACCTTGATACCGGCAAGCATCATCAGCAACGCTATCCGAAATCGAGGGAACACAACGAACGCTACGTCAAAATGCTCGGCACGCAATTCACCAAGCATGGTCCAAAAAGACTTCGCAACTCCGTTTCGATCGTACAGCAGAATGCTTGTTAATTCAGTTTGCCCTTCGGCGACGGATTTGGTGTAGGAACGGAGCAGCATAGAAATGCGTGCGGAGGGAACGTTTGAGCGGGTGGCCGCGATCATCGGAAGAGTCAGGATCACATCGCCTATCCGGTCCGTGCGGACGATCAAGATATTGCGGAATTGCCGCTTGCTTACTCCTTCTATGCGCCGAGCCTGCTTCAAGTGCAAGGCAATATACGAGAAGGGGGTTTGAGTTGCAAGGAAACGAAAAGAACCGACAGTGCAAGAGATCGGAAAAACAAGGAGGTTTATCTCAGCACGAGGATGGTGTAGTATTCATTTTCAAAAACTTTTCTATAATGTCTCTCCAACTCGTTCATCTTCCCTTTCCAGTACTCAACAACCGGCATCCCGTCCGAGTCGGGTTCCTTGCCGATCACCATCCATCGTCCGTACAGCCAGGGCTGCTCAGAGGATTGCTTCCACCCGCTCGATTCAATCATCTCGTCGAAAACATTCAAATGGATTCCGCTCGTCAGCATGATGCGATGTTCCTGTGCAGAGCCGGTCATGATGATGATGTGTCCGCCATCGTAGACCGACCGTAGAACCTCACCCGTCTGCACCGCAAGTGGGTTCATCTTGTACTTGAAGCCACTCAGCCCCTCATTGTACGTCGTCACTGTTCCCTTGAGCGGCAGCGACCACGGATAGACGAACAGCACAACAATACAGACAACGACCGCCCACCGATAGCGTTGCGCGCGCGCCACACGGAACGAATTGAAAAGAATCGCCGTGAGGGATACCAGAAGAGGAGACAGGAGAATCAGGTAACGGGAATTGAACCATTCCGACATTTCTGCAACGCCGAAGAAGAGCGAGACCACGGTGAACGAAGGCGGCAAAGCGAGCATGATGCAGAGGGGAAGTCGTCTCCGCGCCTCCTTCGTAGCACAGAGCACCACTCCGCCAGCCGCTCCTGCAACCAACAGCAACGAACCAAATATCCGTGAGGCCATCATCCCATACATTGAGAGGACGTTGAGCGGGTGCAAGTATAAGGCCGCCCGATTGGGGCGTTGAAGCGCCTGAGAGGCCGCGGAATAATATTCTGCGTTCGCAAACTCGAGCGGATTGCCATAGTGCAGGGCGTTATATGCGATCCAGAGGAGAATCCCACCTCCGGAAGCAACAGCCATGATCGAACCACGGATCTTGTCTCGACGCGTTAGTTCACTCCTGAGGAGCAGCGCGACTGAAAACGGCACGAGGAACACGGGAAGAATCCACCCCTCATACCTTGACATCGTCGCGAGCACGACGAACACGGAGCATGCGGCAAGACTCTTGAGGTGTTGAGGTTGTTCACGCCATCGTTCGAAAAAATAAGCCGAGGCAACAAAGAAAAGCAGGAATGGTGATTCAGTCATCGGCATCAATCCCATGTAGAGAATATTGGGGTTCGATGCGTGAAGGAATGCGACAGCCAAAGGAACGATTGCCAAAACCTGGTCGGTGCCAAATTTCGCCAGCTTATAGAGAATGAGAGAAGTCATTGCAAGGGACGGAAGACTCACGGCGACGCCTGCAAATCCTGACGTAAAAAGGAAATCGATGAGAACGAATGGAAGGAGGAGGAAATGAGGAATCGGCAGCCACACCGTCCCAAGTTGTTGCAGACCGGGATCCCTCCAATCGACAAGCCTTCGGGCGCCTACTTCATGCGAAACTGCATCGCCGTAATAAACGAGAGAGAACTTGCCGAGATGGTACAGTATGCACGCCGTGAGAATGCCAAGCACCACGACGACGGAGAAAACAATCCAGGAAAAATCATCTTCCCCTCTAGGGCGCGAGAGCGTCATGTGCAGATTCCGGAAGCTGGAATTGTTCGAGTTATTCGAGAGTAGGGCGAAACTTGTGAATGGATCGGCTGATGGGTAATTTCCAAAACAACTCTGGAAAGGAATTGAGATGGAATGGATTGGAAGGAACGGATTGGTTCAAGGATCAGGAAATGAAAACTCTCGCTACGTCCAGCAGCATCGAGGGCTTGTTCCAGAGCGCGGTTCTGAAGATCCCTCCGAGCGTTCGTTTGTTCTCGGGCAATTTAAGAGCGCTCTCGGCAATTCCATTTAATGCGTCGTCGCTAAATCCCGAGATGCCCTCTTTGATATTGTAGAACACCTCATGTCGCCATCCAAGGCGCTTGTGCCAGCGCTTTTGATATTCCGTGAGAAATCCGAGGTCGTTATTCCGAATTGCTTCCGCGGC
>JBGOVN010000106.1:0-5276 GCA_041478155.1 Bacteroidota bacterium
CAAACGACCCTTTCGGCAATTTTTTCTTCGGCGGATTCGGCAACAACTGGATCGACCATCAGCAACCGAAGCGCTTCCGGCTCGATTACAGCTTCCCTGGGACAGAACTTAACTCCGTCGGGGGAGCAAACTTTGGGAAGCTCCTCGTCGAGTGGATGACACCACCGATTCGATTCCGAGGATTCGGTGGGACGAATTTCTATTGCAGCTGGATTCAGCCGACGCTCTTTGCATCGACGCTCATCACCAATGTTGACAACCCTTCGATACAGCACGTCCCGTACAACGGCGGGGCTCAGATGGATTTTCATCTTGCGTTCTTCTCGTCGATCGAGGCCACGTTCTCGTTCGGCTACGCAGTCGCCTTCGAGCACGCACGCCGCATCTCGGACGAGTGGATGGTGTCGCTAAAGATTCTTTGAGAGATGTTGACACTCCTTCACTGGAATCTCTTCGGAGAGCTTACACTTGTCGAATTCCTCCCGAAAGCATCGATTAGCCTCTTACCGGTCTTCGTGTTCCTTGCCGGACTGATGTACCTCGACAGTTTCAAACTCGTTCGACTCTCCTCGGTTCTGTTCAGTATCGCTGCCGGGATCATCTCTGCGGGGGTGGCGCTCTTCGTCAACCAGGCAATTCTTACCCTCCTGCATGATCGTATCCTTTTCACGCGATACGGAGCTCCGGTCGTCGAAGAACTTCTGAAGGCCGCGTATCCTCTTATGCTGATCAGGATGAAGCGGGTCGGATTTATGGTGGATGCGGCAATCCACGGCTTCGGATGCGGTGCGGGTTTTGCACTCGTCGAGAACATCTACTATCTCCAGTCGCTTTCCGATGCAACCTTGCTCGTCTGGATCATTCGCGGCTTCGGTACTGCTGTCATGCACGGCGGCACGACATCAATTTGTTCGACGATGGCCAAGAATGCGTTTGACGTCCTCAACGGACGGCCCGGCATTCGTTTCCTTGGCGGACTCGGCGTTGCGATGGTGATCCATTCAATTTTTAACCACGTTGTTCTGCCGCCGCTCATTCAGGCCGTGGTGGTCTTTTCCGTCCTGCCGGTCGCGATGATGTTTGTGTTCCAGGCGAGCGAGCGAGTGACGCGCAAATGGCTCGGCGTTGGGTTCGACGCCGACGCAGATGTGCTTCGTGTGATAACGTCGGGCAACATCAGCACCACGCACATCGGCCAGTATTTGCAATCGCTGCAGACCCGGTTTCCCGGCCAGGTGGTGGCCGACATCCTTTGTTACCTCCGCCTCTACTATGAGCTCGCTGTCCAGGCAAAAGGAATATTGCTGATGCGGGAATCGGGGTTCGACGTTCCCCGGGATCCCGAGGTATCGTCCAAATTCGACGAGCTCCGGTATCTGCACAAGAGCATCGGTCCGACAGGCCTCACGGCGCTGAAGCCATTCCTCCATACGAGCAGCCGCGATCTGTGGCAACTGCATATGCTGGAATCGTAGCTTCTCTTCTGCAACTCAGAATTTCGATTCGTATATTGGTCGTCGTCCGATATTCGTACTAGAATGACCAGACATAAAAAACGCCCTTCAACGCCCAGTATCAAACAGTACGTCACCCGCCTCGAGTCAATCATCGAAGCGGCGAAACTTCTCAATTCGACGTTCGACCTCGACAAACTTCTTTCGATCATCCTCGACCTTGCGACGCGCAATCTTAACGCCGCCCGGGGAACAATTTACCTTATCGACGAAGAGAAGAAAGAACTTTGGTCCCGTGTGCTGAAAGGGAAAACGATGGTTGAGATTCGTCTGCCGATCGGAACGGGTATCGCAGGACATGTCGCAAAAACAGGCAAGGTTATCAACGTCGAAGATGCGTCAAAGGATAAGCGATTCTACGGCGGGATCGATCAGAAATCCGGATTCCGGACCAAGACGATGCTGTGCGCACCGATGAGGAACCGCGACGGGAAGATCATTGGCGTATTCCAGATCATCAACAAACGGGCGGGGATATTTTCGAAAGAGGATAGATTGTTCCTCGAAGCATTCTCGGACCACGCGGCGCTCGCCATCGAGAATGCCAAACTTCACAAAACCCAGCTAGAACAGGAACGCGTTGAAAAAGAACTGCAAATCGCCGCCTCCATTCAGCAACGACTCCTACCGAAATCGCTGCCTCAGCTTCATGAATACGAGATTGCCGCCGTGGCTCAACCCTGTCGCACCGTCGGCGGAGACTGGTACGATATTGTGCCCCTGGACGACCACCGGTATGCGTTCGTCATGGCCGACGTTTCCGGCAAAGGGATACCCGCCTCGTTGCTCGTTTCGACACTCCATGCTTCATTCCGCGCGTACATCGAAAACCGGATGCCGCTCGATGCATTGGTGAAGAAACTCAACACGGTCGTTTATGAAAATACGACGCCTGAACGCTTCATCACGTTCTTCATCATGACACTCGATACGGCGGCTCACACGATCTCGTTCGTCAACGCCGGTCATAACTCCCCGCTGCTTTATCGCAAAGGGTCCGGTTTTTCTGAACTCGGAGCGAGCGGACTTCCTCTTGGGATGATGGAAGATTCAACCTATGCGCTCGCATCAGTCAATTTCGAAAACGACGCCGTTATCGTGCTCTACACAGACGGCGTCACCGAAGCGATGAACAAGGCCGAAGACTTGTATGGGGAGGAACGGTTCCGCACGATGATCGAACAATGCTCGGCACAATCGGCATCTGCCTTGCAAGGAAGTATTCTCGACGATGTTCGCTCATTCGTCGGAACGGAACCCGCCTCCGACGACCTTACGCTGCTTGTCGCAAAACGGATTAACGGAAACCCAAACTCGTAGAAGATTTCTCAAGTCTCCGGACTACATGACCAGGTCACTCCGAGCTTTTATCCCTCTCTCACTCCTCCTTCTCGCCGGTTTCGAACAAGTTCTCTGCCGCCAGGCTCCGGACAAATCCGACCCCGTCCTGCAAGAAAAACTTTCAGCATTGATGAAGAATTTTCACGGCACCGCAGGTGTCTACGTGCAAAACCTCAAAACAGGCCAGACCGCGGCTGTGAACGCCGATACGCTTTTCCCCACGGCGAGTATGATTAAAGTTCCGATCCTCTGCGGCCTTTTCGACAAGATTTCCCGCGGCGAACTTCAATACAGCCGTGACCGACTGTTCACAGATTCGATCCGCTACGTCTACGGCGCAGGCATCGTGCAGTTCTTCAAAGATAGTACTCGCATTCCGCTCAGTGAGATCGCGTGGCTCATGATTTCTGTCAGCGACAACACGGCGGCGTTATGGTGCCAGCAACTTGCGGGGACGGGAACCGCAATTAACGCCTGGCTGGAGCAGAATGGCTTTCACCTAACGCGCGTCAACTCCCGGACCCCCGGGAGAGAAGCAGACCGGACGGCGTACGGTTGGGGACAAACGACACCCCGTGAAATGGCCCGATTGTTTGTGTTGATTCGTGAAGGAAAAGCCGTAAGCCCCGATGCTAGCGAGGAAATGTATCGCGTCCTCTCCAAAGCTTACTGGGACACCGAAGCGCTCTCGCAGATTCCTCCGACGATCAAGGCTGCTGCAAAAGACGGCGCAGTCGATGCCTCGAAGTCCGAAACCGTTCTCGTCAATGCCCCATCCGGAGATTATGTGTTTTGCGTGATCACAAAAAATCAACAAGACCAGCGATGGGAACATGATAACGAAGGCTATGTTCTCCTCCGGAATGTTTCGCAGGTTCTCTGGAAATACTTTGAGCCGAACTCGACGTGGAAGCCTCCCGTCGGAATGGACCGGTGGATGAAATGATGACAATAAAATTCCCTCCCTCTCTCCCCATTCTTTTTGCTTCGACCTTCCTCTTTCTTCCTTCTCAAAGCGAATCTCAAACGGTACCGGCTCGATTCCGCTCCCAGTCGGACGACATGTTCCTGATGACGCTTGGCAATGTTCACACCTCCCTTGCCGATGGCCTGTTCAATCTCTCAAAGGATGAACTTCGACTGAACGATGGCACGGTCATCGACCATTATTATCGTGACTCGCTCCATATTAAATATTTCAAACCCATCGACAAGTCGATCTTCCCGCTTCCTCCCTCAGGTTGGTGCTCGTGGTATTATTATTACCAGGAGATCGGGGAGGACGAAGTGAAGAACAATGCTGAATGGATTGCATCAAACCTGAAAGATTTTGGCGCACGGTACGTCCAGATCGACGACGGATGGCAGGGGTCGGGACACGGCCTCGGCAGCAACCGCGACTGGACGACTATCGATAAGCGGTTTCCTCACGGGATGGACCGTCTTGCTGCCTCGATAAAAAATCTCGGCCTACTCCCGGGACTATGGCTTGCTCCTCACGGTCAGAGCAACGAACAGGTTGTCAAGGATAATCCGCAAACATTTCTTCTCAAGCCGAATGATTCAACGGCATCGAATACGTGGGAGGGAACATACCTTGTCGATCCATCGACCGTGGGGGGTCAAAAATATTTCCACAGGCTTTTCTCGAACCTCTCCGGTTGGGGTTACGATTATTTCAAAATCGATGGCCAGCCGATCGTTGTTGACGAATACAAACACAAGAAGTCGTTCATGAAGTCTCCTGCCGAAAATTCCGATTCTCTCTACCGCGCAACACTGCAGACGATTCGCTCTGCGATAGGGAACGACCGGTATTTGTTAGGATGCTGGGGGATTCCGATCGAAGGAGCGGGCATTATGAACGGCTCGCGAACGGGAGGAGATGTTGTGCTGGGCTGGTCGGGATTCAAAGAAGCGCTCTCGACGACGATGAAATGGTACTTTCTCCATAACATCGTCTGGTATTGCGACCCGGACGTCATGCTGCTCCGCGCGCCTCTCACAATTGATCAGGCGCGGGCGTGGGCAACGCTGCAAGGAATGACCGGCCAGGCGCTTATGTCGAGCGACCGATTAATGGACCTGCCCAATGTACGCGTCGACATCATGAAGCGTGTCTACCCCGCAGTCGATATCCGACCGCTCGACCTCTTTCCTTCCGGGAAAGACAAACACGTCTGGGATCTGAAGATTCACCACCTCGACAAATCGTACGACGTAGTCGCGCTCTTCAATTTTGACGAGTCGAGGACGCAATCACTTGTTGCTGATTGGAAGAAACTTGGTATCGCCGACACGGGGCTTGTCCATGTGTTCGACTTCTGGAACAAAGAATACCTCGGCGCGTGGGAATCCGGAATTGCGCTGACGCTCGCTCCGACCAGCTGTCGCGTCCTCTCACTTACGCCCGCAAGCGAA
>JBGOVN010000003.1:0-15578 GCA_041478155.1 Bacteroidota bacterium
AACCGAAGTTGTAGTTTGTAGCGGGGACCCGTGTCCGGCCCGGACATGGACGAGGTCATCAGCGAGGAAGGAGACCTCGACGAACTCGTGCCCAGAATAAAGGACCACGAGATTCCCGTCGTGTACGACGGTGGAATCGACAGACCCGACCGAGTGCCATTGAGCTCTGAGGGTGAATGATAGAATCTGACAGAGGAGAAGAACAACCGAGCGTCTCAAAGTTGACCGATGCGAAGGGTAAAATAAAAAAGGAGCGACTCGTTGGATAGTGAACCCAGCGACAGTGTTTCTTGTTTTATTGTTGAATCGGCGAAGAAACTCAACGGCGTTTGAAGATGAAGATATTTGCCAAAGGAATCAAGCAATCCAATCCAGGCGACACCGGGGATGAGTTGTCCCTTCGCAAGCACGGTCTGAGCACTCCTCAGGACAGGAAGCGAGCCAATTGTCTTCGAAATGAGTCATTCTCAGAATGCCAGCAGTGGCACACACATTGAGTAATTAAAGAGAGAAACTCTTGATGAGGTGCACTATGAAAACGATTTCAGTTGTTGTCGCAACGGTAGGAATGTT
This sequence comes from Bacteroidota bacterium, assembly GCA_041478155.1. Lineage (GTDB taxonomy): Bacteria > Bacteroidota > Ignavibacteria > UBA10030 > UBA10030 > JBGOVN01. The sequence goes on from JBGOVN010000003.1 coordinate 574, forward strand.
CCTCATCGGTGGTCAGTCATTTGCCAAGTCCACGGAACTAACGAACATCGAGCCGGGTGTACGGTTCGGTTACTTTTATTCCTCGCTTGCTCCGTACGGAGAATGGATCGAGGTCGACGGCGGATTGCATGTTTGGCACCCGCTTCGAGTCCAGGAAGGCTGGCGGCCGTATCTGGTCGGCCGCTGGATGTGGACCGACGACGGCTGGTACTGGGCATCCTCAGAACCATTTGGTTGGGCAACGTTCCACTACGGTCGCTGGTACTACGACGAGTTCTATGGATGGGTTTGGGTACCGGACGATGTCTGGGGACCTGCCTGGGTTGAATGGCGTTCGAACGACGACTATATCGGCTGGGCTCCTCTTCCTCCCTATGCAACCTTCAGCGTTACGGTCGGGATTCGCTACACACGCGAATGGGCGGCCCCGCATTACTATTGGAACTTTGTCACTTACAGAAACTTCGGAACTGAAAACCGATTTCGAGTCCCCATGAGAGAAGAGTACGCACAACGACTCATCCGTACAACACGAACGACAGGACAGTATGAGATCGACCGCGACCACATCATCAACCGCGGCGTAAACAGGAACTTCGTCGAGCGCCGAGGCAATTTTCGATTCGAGCGTGCGGAAATACGAGAGACTGACCATCCGATGATCGAGCGGATTACCCGGGATGGCGGCACGCAGCGCGTTGAAGTCTATCGTCCATCACGGACTGAGATCCACGGTACGTCGGAGATGACGAACTTCCGACGCGGAGAGCGGAGCATATCACTGGACGTAAATCGTCTCGATCGAAGGCAGCCCGAGGGGCGCACGGAGCCGGAAGAAAGAACTCTACGAAGAGAACAAGTGCAAGAGGAACGTCGTCAAGGCACGATCCCTACTCCCTCCGACCGACGACCGGAACCCAGGGTCGAGCGGCGTGAATCGACCAGCCCGTCGCGACTGGACAGGATAGAGCGGGATGCTCAGCGGCGGTCAGGATACGACAGGCCAGCGCCGCGCATGAATCGAAGTGCGCCGTCGGTTGTACCGAAGGAGAAACACGAATTCCGGCCGGAGCGGTCACCACAACGGAACGATCGTTCGAAGAGGCGAGACTGAGTGTGCGGTTGGTAGAGGAGAGAGGATGCGGCGCAGGATTGTTCTGCGCCGTTTTTTTTTATTCTGCAAGCTCTTTCAATACGGCCGAGATATCTTCCGGCAGGTTCGTGTCGAACATTACCTTCGTTTTCGTGGTGGGATGTACAAAACCGAGAGTTTTTGCGTGGAGCGCCTGGCGCTGGCAGAGCTTGAGAAGGTTTGCCGCCTGTTGCGCTCTTTTTGCACTGAGTCCGCCCCAGGTATTGCTTCGACCCCCGTAAGCCGGATCACCGAAGACAGGATGGCCGACATGGGAGAGATGAACACGGATCTGGTGAGTACGGCCGGTATTTAAGCGGAGCTTCACGAGCGAAAGGAAGCCGAACTTCTCCAGCATTTCATAGTCAGTCGAAGCGAATTTTCCCTTCTCCGTCACCGCGACTTTTTTTCTGTCCTTCTTGCTGCGCCCTAGGTTTGCCTCGATCGATCCTCTCTCCTTCCTCATCGCCCCCCAGATGAGTGCCCAGTATTCTCGCTCGATCGTATGCCGGGCAAACTGTCGTGCAAGGGCAGCATGAACCGAATCGTTCTTCGCCACAACCAGGAGGCCGCTCGTGTCTTTGTCGAGACGGTGTACGATTCCCGGTCTTAACTCCGTGTTGGACCTGGACAGGATGTTACAATGATAAAGAAGTGCATTGACGAGAGTTCCGGAGTAATGTCCGTAGGCGGGATGGGTTACCATCCCCGCAGGTTTGTTCACAACGAGGAGGACATCGTCCTCGAATACAATATCCAGCGGAATATTTTCGGGAATTGCCTCGGGGCGGGGAGGATGCGGGAGCGTGATGTCAATTATGTCATGGGGGAGAACCGTGTAGCTCGAACGAACGCGTTTTCCGTTGACAAGGACGAACCCTTCTTCGATCCCTTTCTGGACCTTGTTGCGCGTCGCGTTCTCTATCCGGTGGGTTAGATAGATGTCGATCCGCTCTTTGGATTGACCGGCAGGCACAACGATTCGGATTTGCTCCCCCGCGTCAGCCTGAACGCCGTCGGACATCTTAGGAGGGACTTCTGGGCAAGTTGGTTACTTCGTTTTGCGGGGATGCGGTGTCTTCTTTCATGATCCCCGACTGCACATTTGCGTTCGCTGGCGCGTTCACTGGTGCGTTCGCGGGCGCGTTCACGGGTATCGATGCTGCTGCCCGGGGTTCTTCTTTGGCAAATTGACGATGAAAGAGAAGCATGAGGACGACGCCGAGCGAGACGGCTGCGTCGGCAATATTGAAGACGGGCCAGCGGGACAGGTGGATGTCGAATACTTCGATATTAAAGAAGTCTACGTCGATAAAATCGACGACTTTGCCGTAGAAGAGCGAGGCCTCCCCGAAGATGACGCCATAGAACATCCGATCGATGAGGTTGCCGATCGCGCCGCCGAGGATGATTGCAAGCGACAGGCGGATCATGAAAGTTTCGTCGCGTATCTTGTAAAGATAAAAGAAGATTGCGACGCTTGCGATAACGGAGAAGAAGGTCAGAAACAGCCGGCCCCCGAAATCTATGCCGAATGCCATCCCGGGGTTTTCTATGAAGGTCAACCGGACAAAATTCCCAATGAGAGGGTTACTCGTCCCAAGCGGCATTCCGGCATGATAAAAATGAAGAAAGGGAAGGGTGAATCCTTTGACGAGGAGCTTGGTCAGCTGGTCGGCAACAACGATCGAGCCTGTGACGTAGAGAACCTTCACGCGGAAAACATCTGGAAATGCTCGCTCTCTCCCCCCAGATGAGCGACTGTTGAATTCAACGAACGCCAGGCGGCGCGAGGCGGGTCTACGATTGGTATTCTTGTCTTGCTCTCCTCAGACATTGCTCTCACACTTTTCACTATTGAAACGTGAAGAGTGAAGGGTAAAGAGGTAAACGTTCAATACTCAGTTCCCTTTTCCCTTCTTCATCTTGCAGGAAACGCACTGTTGTGCGTGCGGGACGGCCTCGAGGCGTTCCCTGTCGATCAGGTTGCCACATTCCGTGCAGAAGCCGTAGCTGCCATTCTCGATACGCTTCAGTGCATCGTCGAGGTAGTTCAAGAACTTGCCTTCCCGGGATGCAAAGAGGAACACTTTTTCACGCTCCATCGCATCCGTTCCCTGCTCCATATGCAGTGAGTACGTCGAATTCTCGGTCACATACTCTCCCGTCTGAACATCCATCATCGTCGCTTTCAACGACTCGAGTTCTTCGAGAATTTCCTTCCTCTTCTCGAGAATGATTTCCTTGAAGTACGCGAGGTCGGATTTATTGTAACCTTTTCGCACTACCAGTTTTGGCGGAACTTCCTTCGCCTTCACACGTGCCTTGTCATTCCGCACCACCACATGTTTTGCCGACTTCTTTATAGTTTTCTTAGCTGTTTTTGTTGCCATCGTCGTCTCCCACCCTAAAGATGAATCCGCTTCCAGATAAATTGACTGTGCAAATATACATTAAATCTTCTCAACTGCAACTTCCGTTTGTTCGCCGTTGATATCCTCTTCCTTCAATTTCAACGACCCGTTTCCCGATTTTGATACGCTGTGGATCTCGCGGGCCAGCGTCTCCTGCTGCACGTAGTCCGCCATGCGAGTCAAAGCCGTTGTGAGCCGTTCGGACGAACGGTGGTAGATCCGAATCCTGTCTGTCACTTTGAAGCCCGAGTCCTTCCGAAGATTTTGAATCCTGTTGACAAATTCGCGTGCAAGTCCTTCGTCAATCAACGATTCGGTCAACTCTGTGTCGAGCGCAACTGTTAGTGCGCCGTCGGACTCCACGAGCCATCCTACCATATGGTCGTGCAGGATCTCAACATCCTCCGGCGTAAGGACGTATCCTTTTCCCTCCACGTCGACGGTGAGGCTTCCCTCCTTTTGCAGTCTGTTGATTTCCGCCGGTGACATCTCCCTAACCCGATTCGCAACCGTCTGGACGGATTTGCCGAATTTCGGACCAAGCGTCTTGAAATTAGGTTTGGCTTTTTTCGTGACGATACTTGATTGGTCCGACTCGAGGACGATCTTTTTTACGTTGATTTCCTCTTTAATGACGTCCGCCATTTGCTTGACTTCTTGGCGAACCTCCTCATTCGCTACGGCAACGGTGATGCTCTTCAGAGGTTGTCTCACCTTCAGGTTGGCCTTCATTCTCATCGCCCGAACGAGGCTGACGATCATGACGGCCCGTCCCATTCGTTCCTCAAGCCGTGTATCGATAGCACTCTCATCGGCGTCGGGAAGCATGGCAAGGTGGACCGAGTCTCCAGGCTCTTTCGTTGAGGCTGTATTAAGATTTCGATACAATTCCTCCGTGACGAAAGGAGCAAAGGGTGCAGCGAGTTTCGTGACAGCAACAAGACATTCAAACAGCGTCTGGTACGCCGCTGTCTTATCCTTTCCCATTTCGCTCTTCCAGAAGCGACGGCGATTCCTCCGAACATACCAATTTGATAGATGGTCAATTGTGAAGTCGCTCACAGCGCGGGCCGCACGGGTGACGTCGTACGAATCAAGACTTTTCTTGTATTCCTTGATGAGCGAATTTAACTTCGAGAGAATCCAGCGGTCGGTCTCCTGCCGCTGGGCAACGGGAATTCGTGCCTCGTCATATCGGAAACCGTCGACGTTCGCGTAGAGTACAAAAAACGAGTACGTGTTCAGCAGAGTGCTAAAAAACTTCCGCTGGACTTCTGTGATGCCGTTCTCATCGAACAGCGTCGTACGCCAAACAGGACTTTGTGTGACGAGATACCATCGCGTCGCGTCAGCACCGTACTTGCGCATCAATTCGAACGGGTCGACCGTGTTCTTCTTCGATTTCGACATTTTCTGGCCCTGCTTATCCAGGATTAGCTCGTTGACCAGGACATTCTTAAACGCCGGCTTGTTCTTCAGTTCAGGTCCAAACGATCCTTCGGTCGAGAGGAACGTACCTATAGCATGCAAGGTGTAGAACCAACCTCGAGTCTGGTCGATTCCCTCCGAGATATAGTCCGCAGGATAGGCCTTTGCGAAGACGTCTTTGTTTTCGAAGGGATAGTGCCATTGGGCAAACGGCATCGAACCGGAATCGAACCAGACGTCGATGAGTTCGGGCGTCCGCTTCATCGTCCCTCCGCATGAATCACACGTAAAGATCACCTCGTCCACGAATGGCTTGTGCAGGTCGAGCGGTTCGCGTGCTCCTTTTCCGGTTTTGTACTCCCCGACGCTGCCGATGCATCGTTGCCTGGCGCAACCTTCGCACACCCATATCGGCAGAGGCGTTCCCCAGAATCGATCACGCGACAGAGCCCAGTCCTTGTTCTCCTCGAGCCAATTGCCAAACCGGCCCGAGCCTACTTCCGGCGGAAACCAGTGTATCGTTTTATTCAGGTCGATCATCCGTTGTGCGTACGCGGTCGTCCGGATGTACCAGGAGTCGCGCGCGTAGTAGAGCAGCGGCGAAGAGCAGCGCCAGCAATGCGGATAGCTGTGAAGATAGGTTTCTTTCTTGAACAGAAGTCCGCGATGCTTGAGGTTTGCGATAATCTCCGGGTCGGCATCCTTCACGAATTTTCCCGCGAAGTCCGTCACCTCGGGACCAAACTCGCCGGATTTATTGACAGGGTGAATCGTCGGCAGACCGTATTGCTTTCCAGCCTCGTAGTCGTCCTCGCCGTAGGCAGGGGCCATGTGAACGATGCCGGAGCCGTCTTCCGTCGTTACAAAATTCGCCTCAACAACGTACCATCCTTTTTCCTTCACAGAGTGGTAGTTGAAGAGACGTTCATACTCTTTCCCTCTGAGCGTCGCACCTTTGAATTTTTCGCGCACCTGATATTCTTCTCCCAGCACAGAGAGGCGAGCTTCGGCAAGAATAAGATACTCCCCTTTGTGCTCAACCTTGACGTAAGCCACACCAGGATTGACTGCAAGAGCCACGTTGGAAATGAGGGTCCAGGGAGTTGTCGTCCAAACGAGAAAGTAGGTGTTGTCCTCTCCCTTCAACTTCATTTTCACATACACGCTCGGGTCCTTCACATCCTTGTATCCGAGGGATACTTCGTGGGATGAGAGGGGCGTTTCGCAACGCGGACAGTAGGGTTGGATCTTGTAGCCTTTGTAGATCATCCCTTTGTCGAAGAACTGTTTTAGCGCCCACCAGATCGACTCGATGTAGTTGTTGTCAAACGTCACATAGGGATGGTCGAGGTCAACCCAGTATCCCATCATCCTCGTCATCTCTTCCCACTCGGATTTGTACTTCCAAACCGATTCCTTGCATTTCGCATTAAATTCCTTCACTCCATACTTCACGATATCATCTTTGTGTTTGAAGCCGAGCATTTTCTCAACCTCTATCTCGACCGGCAGGCCGTGCGTATCCCATCCCCCTTTGCGAGGAACCTGAAAGCCTTGCATGGTCTTGTACCTGCAGATAATATCCTTTAACATCCGCGCCATCACATGATGAATCCCTGGACGGCCGTTGGCAGTTGGCGGGCCTTCATAGAATGTGAAACGAGGACGGCCCTCGCGGCTCGTCACGCTCTTGTCGAATATCTTCTCGTCGCTCCAGAACCGAAGGATGCCGGACTCGACTTCGTGGATATTTAATTTGTCAGTAAGCTGCTTGAACATGAGAAGATGATGGAAATTGATAGCCTTACATCGGAATAATGGAATAATGGAACGATGGAATGATTAAATCGACCGCTCATGTCTACTTTTTCCAAAAGTATGAAATGGCCCAAAGGATCGCACTCATTGCAACACTTAGCACAATGCTCGTCGCAAGAGGAAAATAGAATTCAACGTTATCTCTTTTGATATGAAAATCGCCGGGAAGTTTGCCGAGGAGCGGAATTTCCGGTGCAGCCATCAGCACCAAGCCCACGAGAACCAGGCCCGCTCCCAACAAAACCAGAAGCTTTCCGATTCCCATCATCGTTCGACGCCGTTATTGTTCTGCCGGCCGTGCGAGGAAACATTTGATTGCAATCCCGGAACAATAGCTACGTCCGGAATCGCATCTCTCTTTTTTGACAACTCTCCTTTTCCTTTCATTCGTCCAACTCTCAGGAGTATCGGAAAGGTTACCGTCTTTCTTTCGTCTTCCCTCCAACACGTTCGAAGGTCTCGCAGAATACCATCGACAGGAGAGTTCCCAGTTTGATCGAGCGAGTGCTGAACAGCCGACCAGGTATTGAAAAAACCCAGAAGTTCCTCGAGACTCCACCTGTAGGATGCGCTGAACTCCGGAACTTTCAGTTCGTCATACGGGAAAGGAATTGTCTCATAGCGTTCGTCGATGTAGTGTCGCTCATCATCCCAATACGGGCGAAGAATTTCGTTATCAAAACGGTCGATAATCTTGTCTGTTGTGTCATCGACCCGACAGAGGGCATAGCCCATCACCGCGATGATGCCTTCCGGCCTTAAGGTTCTGTCGACTTCCGTGTAAAACTTTGAAAAGTCGAACCAGTGAATGGCCTGGGCGACGGTTATAAGGTCAAATTCGTTATCAGGAAAGGAGGACTTCTCTGCCTGTTCTACCTTATAGATGATGTTACTTTTAACAACAGCGTTCTCGAGCTGTTTGTCACTGACATCAGTCGCGTATACTCTTTTAAAACAACGTGAGAGCTCAAGAGCAACCTGTCCGTTGCCAGTCCCGCAATCCCAGGCGTTGTCGCGATTCCGAACGAGTGAGAGAATGAAATCGAAGAGCTCTTGAGGGTATTTCGGACGAAACCGGGCGTAACGTTCTGCCTGCCGGGAAAAGTTATCTTTCATAGGGAAATTGCCGATTTCCAATTTTCAATTTCCGATTGAAATGCACCCACGTTCCTTCTCCCAATCGGCAATTGGAAATTCTTCCCGCCAGAGAGCAGCGGGATGCGGAAGGCGCAAAATTGAAAATCTCTTAGATCTTCATTCGCCTCACCACTTCTTTCATAATCGCGGTCATTTTCGGCTCGGCTTTATTCGCTACCTTGATGACTTCTTCGAGGGAAACGGGTTTGAGCGAATCGGGGAAACATTCGTCCGTAAGGATTGAAAACCCGAGAACCTTCATTCCCATGTGGACAGCGACGATATCCTCGGGAATCGTCGACATCCCCACCGCGTCCGCTCCGACGGCCCTCAACATTCTGTATTCAGCCTTCGTTTCCAGATTGGGACCCGGCATTGCGGCGTAGATTCCTTTCTGAACTTTAATTTTCAAATCGAGCGCAGCCTGTTCTGCCAGGGCGATCAATTCCTTGCTATATGGTTCAGACATATCGGGAAATCGCGGGCCGAGAGAATCGTCGTTGGGACCGATCAACGGATTGTCGCCGAGCAGATTGATGTGGTCCGTTATGATCATAACGTCAGCTCTTTGAAAGAGCGGATTCAGTGCACCGGCGGCGTTTGAGATTATCAGGTTTTCAACGCCAATCCCCGCCTTTGCAGACAATACCCTAACGGGAAACGTTACCTGCTGGAGGGTGTAGTTCTCGTAGAGATGAAAGCGCCCCTGCATCGCAACGACCTCTTTTCCGCTCAGCCTTCCGAAAATCAACTTCCCCTGATGCGACTCCACCGTGGACACCGGAAAGTGCGGAATTTTCGCATAGTCAATCACGACCTCTTTGTCGATTTCCTTTACAAGTCCGCCCAAACCGGTTCCGAGGATAATGCCGATTCTCGGAGTGGATCGAGTTTTCGATCGGATGTACTCGACGGCTTCCGCGATTTGCTTTCGGAGGTCCGTCATGAGATCTTTTTCAGTATTTCATCTATTTCGAGGTGCTCCTTCCCAGTTCCCCTCGACAGGTCGTTTTTCGCGACGCTCTCTTCATCGATGTCCAGCGCTCGAATCAGGTCGAGTTCGGAACTGAGAAGTACCTTGAGACGGCTGAGGATACTTCCTTTGCGGGCCTTGAGGGTTGAGATTTCTTCCTTCGCGCGGCCGAAATCCAGCCGAGCCTTCTCGACGATCTGCGACGCTTTCAATTCCGCTTCTTTGATGATCAGGTCGGCCTCCCGCCGGGAATTCTCGATCGACTTCCCACTCGTCTCTTGCGCCTGGATCAAAGTCTGTTGAAGCGTCTTCTCCATATGCTTGAAATCGGTCAACTGGGTCTCCAGTTCGATGATTTTATCCTTCAGGCCCTTATTCGTCGTTATGAGTTCTTCCATTTCGTTCGAAAGCATATCCAGGAATGTATCGACCTCGACGGTGTCATATCCACGCATCGTCTTTTTGAATTCCTGCCGTTTGATTTCAAGCGGTGTGATTTTCATGGCTCAACCTTTCGTAAGAAAGTAATCCAAGAATTACTGTTGGGAGCATTCGATGTACCCGGAGCAGTCGGCGCGTTGGGATCAGCCTGTCAGGCGGCTATCCTCTTTCCAAAAATCGCTGTACCGATTCTTACAATCGTCGCCCCTTCCTGTATGGCAACGTCAAAGTCGTGACTCATCCCCATCGATAGATGTTTCATCGTAACACGTTCATTCCCCATACGCTCGATCTCTCGTTTCAGGCTCACCACCTGCCTGAACGACGGGCGTGAATCTTCGGGGTCCTCCGAGAACGGCCCTATGGTCATCAAACCCTGAACGTGCACCTTGTCGAGCTTTGAAACCTGCTCGACCAACCCGACGGTTTTATCGGGTGAAACGCCGGACTTTGTAGCTTCTTCCGTCGTGTGAACCTCGACGAGAACATCGATGCTCCGGTTTAACCGTTCCCCCCGTTTTTGAATTTCCTGTGCCAGCCCGAAATTGTCGACGGAGTGAATCAGATGGACATAACCGGCGATGTACTTGACTTTATTGGACTGAAGGCGGCCGATGAAGTGCCAGCGGACCTCCGGCTTGTGCAAGGCAGCATACTTTTCATTCAGCTCTTGAACGTAATTCTCGCCAAAATCCAATTGACCCTCGGAAACCGCGAGTGCAATCTGCTCACCCGGGAAAGTCTTCGAAACCGCGACGAGGGTAATCTCATCGGGATTTCGACCGCAATTCAGACAACTCTGTCGGATGCGATTCCTGACATTTTTGAGGTTTTCAGCTATCATTCAGGACTCACGGACAACTAATATACTTCAAGAGTGGCCGAAAATCAATTCCGACCCCTCGTGAAGCTTGAGAATTCAATAGGTTTATGACCCCGCTTCAATCGTTACTTGACTTCGATTCCAATTATTGCTTAATTGTGACCGCTTAACAGGCACACCCTCCCCGGTTTTGGAGAACGCAATGGCCGACAAAGACCGATTCGAAGACGACGAAGATCCTCTAAAATCGCGCGACCGCTCTGACGACGACCTGCGTCGTTTCCGTGAAATGCTCCGCAGCAACGGCAAAGACATCAACAGCCCCGAAGCCCTCGACGAGATCATCCAGTTCTACTTTGAGCACGAGCAGTTCGAAGAAGCGTTACAGTACAGCGAACGCCTCATCTCATTCGAGCCGTTCAATGCCGATGCATGGCAGCGAAAAGGGATGATTCTCAACAACCTCTTCAAGTACGATGAAGCTCTCGAGTGCTACGAAAAAGCACTCAGCCTCAATCCGACCGACGCCGAAATCCTTGTGAACCGCGGCATTACGCTCGACAATCTGAACAGGGAAGATGAAGCTATGGCTTCGTTCGAAGCCGCCATCGATCTCGAATCGTCGAATGAAGACGCTCTGTTTCACAAGGGGGTCACGCTCGAGAAACTGGAGCGCTTCGAGGAAGCTGTTCGGGTCTTCAAAGGGATTCTCAGTATCAATTCCGAGAATTACGACGCCTGGTATGAACTCGGGTATTGCTACGACTACCTCGATAACCTTGCGGAGTCGATCCGATGTTACGACGAACACTTGAATCGAGACCCGTTCAACTATAATGCCTGGTATAATCGCGGCATTGTCATGAATAGGATGGGTGAATACGCGAAGTCGATCGGGAGCTACGAGCTTGCGCTGGCGATCAAGGATGAATTCCCGTCGGCGTGGTATAACATGGGAAATGCGTATGCCAACCTGGGCAAGTTGCAGGATGGGATCCGCTGTTACAAAAAAACTTTGGAGTACGAAGAGGGCGATGTCCCGGCCTGGCACAACCTGGGAAATGCATACGAAGAGCTCAAAGATTATCAACAGGCGATCGCTTCGTTCACGAGCGCGGTGAAATATGACTCGCAGCATTACGAATCGTACTTCGGCCGCGGATGCTGTTGGGATGCCCTAGAGCAGCCGAAGAAGGCGCTGAGCGACTACAAGAAAGCTCTTAGTATCTGCCCCGATTATCCCGAACTCTGGTATGCCCGGGCTGACGCAGAATACAATTTGGAAAAACTCGACGAATGCCTGGAGAGCTACCGGACAGTACTCAAGCTTGACCCCAACAACGCGGAGGCCTGGTTCGACTACGGAGATACGATGTACGAAATGGGGATACTCGAGAGCGCACTTCAGGCTCTTGATAAGAGCATCGGGTTCGACAAGAATTTTGGTCCAGCTCATTTTAGCCGGGCGAAGACGCTCATCGGATTAAACGAGAAGAAGGCAGCTGCAGATTCGCTTAAGACTGCGTTCGAGTTGGAACCGGAGCTGCGCAAGGAGTTTGGAACCATGTTCCCGGATTTGATTTCCTCCCGTCTTTTCGCCCGCCTCCTCAAATAGTTTTCATGCAACATTCGGGTCCACGCCTCTTCGCCGTCCTCGGCCATCCTATTTCTCATTCGCTCTCGCCGTTGATGCACAATGCCGCTTTTCGGGAGCTCGGCCTGAACTGCCGGTATGAAGCACTCGACGTTGACATTCCTCAATTCCCCGCGGCCATACGGCGGCTCATCGACAGCGGGTACGAAGGCCTCAACATCACCATCCCGCTGAAACAAGCGGCCTACTCGCTCGTGAACGAGATCGATACGGAGGCCAGACAGATTGGAGCTATTAATACCGTTATGATCGAGGGAGGAAAGCTTTCTGGTTTCAACACCGACTCGTTTGGGCTCTTGAAGTCTCTCGAGCCCTTCAAGAGCCAGATTAAAGGCTCTGCCTGCCTCATTCTTGGTGCCGGAGGAGCTGCACGAGCGGCCGCTTTTGTTCTCAACAGCTATTTTGCGCCGAAGCGAATCAGCTTTGCCTCCCGGTCGCCTGATCGGGCGAAAGTTATTGCCGAATCACTGCAGCTGAAAAATGCTGAAACGCTCAGGCCCTTCGATGCATCTACACGTGGCTTTCTGGAATCGTTTTCGCTCATCGTCAACGCAACTCCGGTTGGAATGTATCCGACGATCGACGTCTCACCCGTCCCGGGCGAAACCGTTTTCCACAACAAGCAGATTGTGTTCGACTTGATTTATCGGCCACTTGAGACTAAATTATTGCGGCAGGCACGATTGGCCGGTGCCGCCTGCGTCAGCGGTCTTGAAATGTTTCTCCACCAGGGAGCAAGAGCGTTTGAGCTCTGGACGGGCAACCCGATGCCTATAGAGCCGGTGAGAAAAGCAGTCACGGATCAATTGCGCGGTGAACTCGTCGGCGAGAGGCGGTGATTGGTCGCGTGTGGATGTTATCCACAAGAAAACTAACAACATGATGACAGCCGAATTGCTGAAAAAATACGAACACCTCAAATCTCTGCTTCGAGGGATGGAGAGTGTTGCTATCGGATTTTCGGGAGGAATCGACAGTACTCTTCTCATTCGCGTCGCGACCGACGCACTCGGAACTAGAGCCCTCGCGGTTATCGGCCGGTCTGAGACATATCCCTCTCGCGAATTTGAAGAAGCGATCGCGATGGCGGAGCAATTCGGTTCGCGCTATCGTGTCGTAAACACCGAAGAAACCGACGATATTAAGTTCCAGGAAAATCCGCCTAACCGATGCTACTTCTGCAAGACCGAACTTTTCGGGAAACTCGATGAAATCGCGAAGGAGGAATCCATCGCGTGGATTGCGGACGGGACGATCACGGATGATCTTGATGATTTTCGACCGGGTATGCGAGCGAAGGACGAGAAGAATGTCCGCTCACCTCTTCTCGAGGCCGGCTTCTCGAAGAACGATGTGCGTACTCTTGCGAAAGAGCTCGGGATAGCGAGCTGGGACAAGCCCTCCTTCGCTTGCCTCGCCTCACGTTTTCCATACGGGTTTGGGATCACAAAGGAGAATCTCATGAAGATTGATGCTGCAGAGACATTCATGCGAGATCTTGGATTTCGCTTCTTCCGTGTTCGTCACCACGACGACAAGACCGCCCGGCTCGAGATCGGGCCGCAGGAATTCCACCGGCTGTTCGACGACGAGCTACGCGTCAGGATCGTCTCCCACCTCAAGCAGATTGGCTATGTGTACGTGACCCTCGATCTGCAGGGTTACCGTACGGGCAGCATGAACGAAGTCTTAAGTGCGAAGGAGCGTCAGGATCATCTCGCCTGACACCGTTCGAGCTACGGGCCGAGGAATGAGGACGACTTCATTGCCTGGGCTGTTCAATCCCCTTTTTCGAAACTCAGCTGCATACCGGTTCTCTTGCCCTCCGTCACGTTCATCAATCACGCCAGCGTCCTGATCCAATTCGACGGCGTGAACATACTGACCGATCCGATCTATAGTCGGACGGTAGGATTTGTCATCCCTCGTCTCCGGAGGCCTGGCATCCCGTTCAAGGAGCTTCCTCGCATTGATTTGATCGTGATATCGCACGATCATTTCGACCATCTCAATTTAAGGACCTTACGAAAACTCCGTCGCGATCATCATCCAACAATAGTGCTCCCGGAAGGACTGGGAAAGTACGGACGCACAAAGGGTTTTTCCAGCGTGGCTGAAATGAAGGTATGGCAAAAACTCGAATGCGACGATGTTACGATCACTTGTGTCCCCGCAATCCATGGAGGAGGTAGATTCCCGTGGAGTCGAGTAGACGCGCAACCGTGCGGTTTTGTACTCGAACAGAACAATGCATCCGTTTACTTTGCCGGCGATACAGGTAACTCGGGTCATTTCAAAGAGATTGGGAAGAGGTTTTCGCTCGATGTCGCCCTCCTTCCTATCGGAGCGTACAAACCCTACGATTGGTTTAAAGATATTCATCTTAATCCTCAGACAGCTCTCACAGCATTCCACGACCTAAACGCAAAAACGCTAGTCCCGATCCACTGGGGGACATTTAAGATAAGCGATGAGCCGTTAGAGGAGCCGCCAGAATTGCTCCTGCGAAAAGCCGAACAGCTGGGGATCGCGGAAAAAATTCGCGTACTCAAGAATGGCGAACGATTCAGTTGGTAATTGACGTGACGTTGGAACATTTTTTTAGCGAACTCGTGTCGTTCCTATTCACCCCAACTTTTCGAGGGACATGCACCCTTCTCTTGATTTGTCATGGAGGGTTTGGACTTCGTTTCGAATCTGCGCAGATTTGTTAACCTTGGCATTAACTTAGGGAGGACGTATGTTCATCGGTCATCATGCGATCGCGCTGGCGTCGAAGCGATTTGCTCCAAAAACTTCACTGGGGACGTTGTTTTTCGCAGTCCAATTCGCAGATTTGCTTTGGCCGATCCTGCTCTTCTTTGGCGTGGAGCATGTCCGGATAACGCCTGGCATCACTGCATTTTCCCCCTTCGATCTCTATGACTATCCTCTGAGTCACAGCCTTGTATCTCTTTTGCTATGGTCGTTGGTTGTGGGGGTAGCTTACTTCGTTGTGAGAAAATATACGGTTGGAGCCTGGGTCGTCGCCGCTTGCGTCTTCAGCCATTGGGTCCTCGATTTCATAACGCATCGGCCGGATATGCCGCTCGCTCCGGGCAGCAGGGTGTACATCGGACTTGGCCTCTGGAATTCTGTCACCTGGACATTGGTAGTCGAGGTAAGCCTCTTCCTTTTCGGTGCGT
>JBGOVN010000077.1:0-5776 GCA_041478155.1 Bacteroidota bacterium
ACATCCGTTGGAGTAGTTGTTGGGTGAGCCGACCCCCTCCTCCGTGGGCTAGAAGAATATTCTTGTACTCCGTGAAAGGAATCGGACATGCTGGACCTTCAAAGTCCATGTTCCTGTTGAGACTGGGGGAGGTCTTGTCCGCCGACTCATGAAGCGCGATGGGAACAGGGGCTGCTGTCATAGGATTATTTGCTCCGTTTGCTTTGTTCTTGCATAATGATAGTACGCCGCGCACGCTCCCTCGGACGACACCATCGGAGCTCCGAGCGGATGTTCCGGCGTGCAGTGTGTCGCGAAGGCCGGACATTCTCGAGGTTTCCGGCGCCCTTGCAGTACAAGCCCCGCAATGCAGTCCGGAGATTCTTCGACTTCGAGGTCCGTAAGGCTGAACCGTTTCTCCGCATCAAATTCGGCAAACTCATCGCGTAGCTGCAGTCCGCTGTTAGGGATCGTGCCAATTCCCCGCCATTTACGGTCGCAGACTTCAAAGACTTCTTGAATCAGTTTCTGCGCGCAGAGATTCCCTTCGCGTCGAACCGATCGAGCGTACTGATTCTCAACGACTGCTCTTCCTTCCTCCAGCATCTTCACCGCCATCGAAATTCCCTGCAAGATGTCGAGCGGCTCGAATCCTGTCACGACAATCGGAACGTTGAATCGCTTCGCGAGAGGAACGTACTCTTCGTATCCCATCACAGTGCAGACGTGGCCGGCGGCGAGAAATGCCTGGATGCGGTTCCCGGGAGAGGAGAGAAGCGTTTCAATGGCGGGCGGAACAAGCGCATGCGAACAAAGCATCGAAAAATTGCTTAACCGAAGTTTGCGGGCTTGCCAGACTGCCATCGCGTTTGCCGGGGCGGTCGTCTCGAATCCAACCCCAAAAAAAACGACGTGCCGGGTGGGATTCTGTTCAGCAATTCTCACAGCATCGAGCGGCGAGTATACGATGCGCACATCTCCTCCTTCGGCCTTCACTGTGAGTAGATCCTTTACGGATCCGGGCACGCGCAGCATATCGCCGAAGGAAGTGAACAGGACATCGCGACGCGCGGCGATAGTAAGAGCTTTCTCGATGACTTCCAGCGGAGTCACGCACACGGGACACCCGGGGCCGTGCACCAGTTCGATTTCCGGCGGCAGCAATTCTTCAATCCCGAACTTCATGATCGTGTGCGTCTGGCCTCCGCACATCTCCATCAAAGTCCACGGCCGGGTTGTAACGGAGCGGAGGTACGCCGCGTACTTGTTCGCCGCAGCCTCATCCCGGTACTCATCGACGTATTTCATCGGGCCCTCTGCGCTTTGGTGTATCGTCTGACAACTCGTTCAACGATGCCTCGTCCGCCTGCTCAAAAAATTGCAACGTCTCTAACGCTTCTGATTCATTCATGGTACTGATCGCGAATCCAACATGAACGACGACGTAATCGCCCACAGCTACCTCGGGAACCCACTCCAGGCAGACTCGTTTCTGTATCCCGCCGAAGCTGACAAGGCCCATCGCCGGATGAACACCTTCTTCTTTCTTTAACAGTTTTCCCGGTATCGCCAGACACATGAGTTTATCCCTCCTTTATATCTTCCGTTATCGTACCGATTGCGACTCCGTCACTCACCAGTACTTTCTCCCCCGGTCGAATGCCGGGTACGAACATCAGCGAAACGACCTTGAGCGCCGTTCCAACGCGAATCGTTCCCGTCGATTCACCATCCCTCTCAAACACTTCTACTACTTCACCGTACAGAAGGTTCACCATTTCATCATGAGCTGTTGTTCTTTACCTATCAACCGTGACCGTATTGCGACAACGACCTGGCCCAGGGAAATCCCTCCGTCATTCGGTGGAACTCGCTGGTGCCAATAGGGTTGAAATCCGCCTGCACGGAGCTGGTTGACACACCGCTCCGTCAGGTACCGGCTTTGAAAGCATCCCCCCGTAAGAAGAACCTTCTCCACGCCAGTCCGTTTTGCGACTTCGAAAACAATATCTGCCAGGGTGTTATGGAATCGTGCTGAGATCGACGAGAGGAGTGTGCCTCGACGAAGGTCGTCGAGAATCTGTAGTATCATCGGTCGCCAATCGATGATGAGAGTGGTTGGGATATAAGGAATCAGGATGGATTCGGTCTGACCGTTCGCCCTGTCATGCTCGACCTTGTAGTTGTAGCTGCGGTCAGTGCTATCCTCTCCAATAACAAATTCGAGCTCCATCGCAGCCTGACCTTCAAAACTCACACGCTGCCGGAGTCCGATAATTGACGCGACCGCGTCGAACAATCTTCCCGCGCTCGAAGTGACGGGTGAATTCAGACCTTGGATGAGCATCTGACGGATGGTGTTGCGTTCTTGGGGGGAAAAGCTCAACAGCGGCTTCAGAGCGTTGTGATTCAGAAACCCTTCGCCGAATACCTCGTACAATGCGCCGAGAGCCGAACGCCTCGGCTCCTTTACTGCCGCCTCCCCGCCCGGAAGTCTGAATTGCCGGAGGTGCGCGACACGCTCGAACGACGTTGAGTTCAGCAAAAGAAACTCGCCCCCCCAGATTGTTCCGTCGAGGCCGTAGCCGGTCCCATCCCACGAGACCCCCAGAACGGGTGGTTGAAGGTCGTTTTCCGCCATGCACGCTGCGACATGGGCATAGTGATGCTGGACCAGAATTTTCTCGCCGGATAGTTCCGATGCGCGTTTCGTCGAGGCGTAATCGGGATGCAAATCACATGCAATCAGAGCAGGTTTGACTTCGTGCAGTTGCTGGATATCCGCGATCGCGTTGGCGAAGGCTTCCTGCGCCTCATTCGTTTCAAGGTCGCCGATGTGTTGGCTGATGAAAACTTCTTTGCCGATGCTCAGCGAGACCGTGTTCTTCATATGTCCGCCAAGCGCGAGGATGGGCGAACTGTTGTCACGCTCCAGCGTCACTGGCAGCGGAGCGTATCCTCGAGCGCGGCGGAGGATCTGTTCGCGTCCGAGGATGACTCTTGCTACCGAATCGTCAATAGGGCGCACGATCGGTCGGTCGTGTACAAGAAACGCATCGGCGATCGAGCCGAGCCGGCGGACAGCGTCCAACTCATCGATGCAGAGAGGTTCGTCGCTGAAATTTCCGCTCGTCGCGACGACCGGAAAACCAAGCTCGCGCATCAGGATGTGATGAAGCGGCGCATACGGTAGCATGACGCCGAGATAAGGATTGAACGGGGCAACTTCCGGAGCGACGCGGGAGGCCGGTTTCGGGACTCCGAGACGACGCTTCAGGAGTACGATCGGCGACTCGGGCGAACGGAGCAGACGCTCCTCGAGCTGCGAAAGTTCGCAAAGATTCCTGACCTCATCGACCGTGGGAACCATGAGGGCAAACGGTTTTGCTTCCCGGTGTTTGCGGATTCGAAGACGTTGGAGAGCGGCGTCATTCCGGCCGTCGACGATGAACAGGAATCCCCCGACCCCTTTTAAAGCCAGGATTTTGCCCGACCTGACAAGCTCCGCAGCCCCGAGCAGCGCCTCGTGGTAGTCTGAGACCCGTCGTCCGCTCTGGTCCCACAACTCCAGCCGCGGGCCGCAAACGGGACAGGCATTCGGTTGTGCATGGAAGCGTCGATTAGCCGGGTCGTTATACTCGTCCTGACAGTCGGAACACATTACAAACTTTTTCATCGATGTGTTCGGACGGTCGTAGGGAAGCGATTCGATGATGGAAAACCGTGGACCGCAATTCGTGCAGTTTGTGAACGGATAGAGATAACGCCGATTAGCCGGGTCGAAAACTTCCGCCAGACATTCGTCGCAGGTCGCAATATCCGGCACGATGAGGGCTGTCTTCTCGCCGCAGGGATCGCTCGGACGAATTTCGAATGCGCCGTAACAGACCGGATCCAGGAACGAAAATTCCATGCCCTGGATGGTCGCGCGAGGAGGCTTCTCGCCATGGATGCGTATGATGAAGGCATCCAACTCAGGCTTTTCTCCCTCGACCTCGATGCGTACTCCGCGGCTCGAGTTGGAGACCCATCCATTCAGTCTTAGGTTCGTTGCCAACCGATAGATGAATGGGCGAAAGCCAACTCCCTGGACCGCGCCGCGTATGGTAATTGCAACTCGCTGATTCATACGCTCTTCATATCCTCTACGTGAATTGCCAAAGACCCCCTTGCGTCTTCCAATTCCCACAATTATAGTGCCCCCGAGAATGTTGGGAAATTCTGATGTTTCCTTAGAAAACACTGCGTCTCTTCGACGCCACTTTCCTGCGGTTAAGAAAAATTCTGACCCGATACGGTTTTTTCCTACCCATGCGAAACACCGGAAGAAAGAATATTGCTCTGGCCATTGGATTCCGTTGAATATCTCTTTGTGCCAAATGGCATACGGTTTGCTGGTTATTCAGGCAGTGTTTTGTGCCAGGTGTTCTTCTGCATTAGAAGTTGTATGCTGAGAATCGAAAGCCAGCAGGTCGATACGATCGTTAAGCGCCTTCAGGAGCAAGGCTATTGCGTCATCGCTCCGACAGTGCGCAACGGCGCAATTATTTACGACGAAATTCAATCTGCCTCGGAACTTCCCGTTGGATGGACTGAGCTCCAATCCGCCGCATCCTATAAGCTCGAACGCCGCAGGGACCAAGCGATGTTCGGCTTCGCCGTGGGGCCCCAGTCGTGGAAGAAATTCCTCCTCCCTCCTCTTCAAAAGATATTGACTGCGCACAGAGAAAACGGATCCTTCGTCGTCGAGGATGAGACGCAGAAGACCGACGATCCTTCCGAGAGACGCAAGCTGGCTTTCCTGGGCGTGCGGTCGTGCGAACTGCATGCGATTACTATTCAAGACAAAGTCTTCCTCTCTCAATCGTACGAAGATCCCCACTACAAAAAGATTCGGGAGAACATCTTCATTGTTGCTGTCCACTGCGGGAAGGCCGCTCCAACCTGTTTTTGCTCCTCTGTAAATACGGGCCCAAGGGCGGAGTCCGGGTTCGACCTGGCGCTGACGGAAGTGCTCGACGGTCAGGAACATTATTTTACAGTCGAAGTGGGAAGTAACCCTGGCCTCGAAATTCTCAACACGCTTCCGCAGAGAACGGCCAACGAGAAGGAAGAGGAACAGGCTAAGCAAGTCGTCGAGGCAACCCGCCGGTCGATCAACAAACGTCTCGACACCGACGGCCTCAAGGAATTCCTCTATCAGAACACGAAACACCCGCAGTGGGATAACGTGGCGCAGCGCTGCCTGACCTGCGCAAATTGCACGATGGTGTGTCCGACCTGCTTCTGCACGACCGTCGAAGATACGACCGACCTCACGGGAGGAACGGCAGAACGATGGCGAAAATGGGATTCGTGCTTCAGCGTGGATTTTTCGTACGTCCATGGCGGCAGTGTCCGCGCCACACCGAAGTCCCGCTATCGACAATGGCTGACACATAAGTTGGCCAGTTGGGTTGACCAGTTTGGAACCATCGGATGCGTCGGCTGCGGCCGATGCATTACGTGGTGTCCCGTCGGTATAGACCTCACGGAAGAAGTACGCGCGATGAGAGATGTTCGCGTACCAAGCAGGGAATCATAGGAGGGCACGTTATGGAAAGCCTTTTATCGATCATAGCCGAGCATCCGATTTTTTCCGGATTGCAAAACCGGTATCTCGATTTACTGGTCGGGTGCGCTTCGAACGTTCGTTTCGACGCCGGCAAGCACTTATTCCAGGAAGGCGAGGAAGCGACGAAATGCTATTTGATCCGGAGCGGCTCCGTTGCTCTCCAGATAGACCTGCCCCCTAAGG
>JBGOVN010000094.1:0-5451 GCA_041478155.1 Bacteroidota bacterium
AAACGGGGGGGAGTGTTTACGGGCAGTCTGTTGTTCTTTATCGGCATTGTCTTCGTGCTCAAGCATTTCAACATACTTCCCTACGAATTCCATGACGTCGTTCCCGAACTTTCCATCGCCCTCGGCTTGGCGTTCTTCATGGTCTTCTTGTCCGACCCCGCAAGCGTCGGATTGCTCGTTCCGACACTCATCTTCAGCGGCGTCGGCGTTGTATACTACCTTTGGTGGTGGGATGTGCTCGACCTGTACGACATCAGACACTACGCGAGAATATACTGGCCCGCCCTCATCATAATGATGGGTGTCGCGATGATTCTAAGCCGAAAAAAAAGATAGCTCCCCCTCAGTAGACGTTGCTTTTTTGATTTTTCTCTCCCCGTCTTTTCTCGTTCTCCCAACCGCGGCTTGACTCTCAGTTTCCCTTTGATAGTTTACAGAGGATCCCGCATGGGGAACCTCTTCAACAATTGATGAGTGACCAAAGTGAAGTTGACAGTTATCCTCATCCTCTCTTTGAATTCGATTTCGTGTCATCTCTTCGATGGTAGTGGTTCAAGCGCTATCTCCCCGTTGAAGGAGTACAAAATAGCGTACAGCCGCACATCAGCATCAGGTGTGGGAAAAGTCTATGTAGTGTCACCGAGCTATCGCTCTCCCTCGTTGCTTGCCGACAGTCTTATTCTTACGGATAGCACCCTCTCATGGTCGCCCGACGGCAACAACATCCTCTTTGTTTCCAAAGGGCAAATTCATTCCATTAAGGTTGACGGAACGAATCGCACCAGGCTCACGATGAACGACTCGACGAACTCGAGCCCATCATGGTCGCCTGAGGGCCTTCGAATCGCATATCAATCGAAAGCGACCGGCACGTTCCAGGTGTTCCTAATGAATCGAGATGGGAGTTCGCAACGGCAGCTCACACACAATTCCAACGGGGCGCGACTACCGGCGTGGTCTCCTGACGGAGGTCAGATTGCGTACATGGGGGATGGGGGGATTCACGTCGTGGACCTGTTCAGCGGGAGCGATCTTCAACTCACGGTCTACCCTGACGACTACAGACCTGTCTGGTATCCGCTTGGGGGAAAGATTCTCTTTCGATCCACTCGTGACGGCAACCAGGAAATTTACGTCATGAACGCGGATGGAACGCAACAGGTAAACCTGACAAACAGTCCGGCCAACGAGGATGACCACTCATGGTCGCCGAGCGGGACGGAAATTGCATTTACCACAGACGCTGACTCATACTATGACGATAGATATGGATTGATCTACCTTCGGAAGGAGCTTGTTGTGATGAGGTCCGACGGAACTGATCGACGGCAGCTGACGACGAATTCTATTGTTTCAACATCCGCCTGGTCACCCGATTCGAAGCTCATTGTGTTCGTTGATAGTATGGGCGGCCCTGGTTTGTTTACAACCGATGACGTATTCGTTGACAGAAGAACCGTCTTAGCAGCCGGCTACGCTCCCGTATGGTCTCCCGTTCCACTCGAATAACGATGTACGGACTTTGTTTCTAGTGCGCCTCGAACCAATTCTTTCCCGAACCGATCTCTACTTCGAGAGGGACGTTCAATTTCATCGCTTCCCGCATGTGCTTCCCGACAAGCTTCTTCATCGCCGCTTCTTCATCCTTCCTTACTTCAAAAACCAATTCGTCGTGGACCTGAAGTAACATCACGCTCGAGAGCTCCTTCCTCAGAATTTCAGAGTCGATGCGAACCATCGCGAGTTTTATCATGTCCGCGGCAGTCCCCTGGATCGGCATGTTGATCGCCTGCCGCTCGGCGTTCTGACGAATATTCTGGTTTGCACTCTTTAAATCGGGAAGGTACCTTCGCCGACCCATCATCGTGCTGACGTACCCCGTGCTCCTCGCTCCTTCAATCGTATCGTTAATGTACTGTTTGACCTTCGGGAATCGTTCGAAGTAGCGGGCGATGATCTCCTTGGCTTCCGCTTGTGAGATATCGAGACGCGAGGAAAGTCCGAACGGTCCGATTCCGTACATGATACCGAAATTCACTTCCTTCGCCTTCCGCCTCATATCCTTCGTGACCTCCATCTCAGGTACGTTGAATACCTTCGCTGCGGTCGACGAGTGAACATCTTCCTGATTGCGGAACGCTGCCGTTAGCGCGTCGTCTCCTGAAATATGCGCCATCACGCGCAGCTCGATTTGCGAATAGTCTGCAGACATGATCACCGATTTCTTCGAGCCAGCAATGAACGCCTTACGGATGGACCGTCCGATTTCGGAACGGATAGGAATGTTCTGAAGGTTTGGGTCGCTGGAGGAGAGCCTACCCGTCGCCGCGACTGTCTGGTTGTACGATGTATGCACGCGGCCGTTCTTCGGATCCACCAACTTTGGCAACGCGTCCACGTAGGTCGATTTGAGTTTGGAGAGTTGACGGTAATCGAGAAGTTTTTCGATGATCACGTGTTCGTGACGCAGCGCCTCGAGAACGCCGACGTCGGTTGAAAACCCTGTCTTTGTTTTCCTCACCGTCGGGAGCTTCAATGTATTGAACAACACATCGCCGAGCTGCTGCGTTGAATTAATATTGAACGGCCCTCCGGCAATCTTATGAATATCCCTTATTAAAGCGTCGAGCAGTCGTTCCAATTCCTTCCCCATATCTGTCAGAAACTCAACATCGATCGCAACGCCGGTTCGTTCCATCCGCTCAAGAACAGTCACGAGGGGGAATTCAATCTCGGTGCACAGTTTGACCATCTTCTCGTCGCGAAGCTTCTTCTCGAAGACTTTGTACAAGCGGAATGTTATGTCGGCGTCTTCGCACGAGTAGTCGGACACCGCCTGAAGGTCGATGTCACGCAGGTTTTTTCTCTCCTTGCCGGTTCCGGTGAGGTCGTCGTAGGTGACCGTCCGATACTTGAGATACTCCGCCGCCGCGTCATCCATACCGTGTCGTCCGTCCGCTCGGAGAACGTAACTTGCGACCATCGTGTCGAATATCTTCCCGCGAACCGCGACGCCAAATTGCGAGAGGACGAGCATATCGTATTTAATGTTGTGTCCTATTTTTTTCGTGTTCGGATTTTCTAGAATCGGTTTCAGCTTCTTGCAAACCAACTCCCGATTCAATCCCTCTGTCCTTCCCTTCTCTGCGCTTTTCTTATCCTCGAATAAACCACTTCCTTTATCTGCCTCGGGTGGCGCAACTGCGACGTACCACGCCTCATGAGGTTTCATCGAAATCGAAACTCCAACAAGTTCAGCCTGGAGAGCATTTGTCGATGTCGTCTCCGTGTCGAAAACAAACTCCTTCGCCTTCGCCAGTTTTTTGCAGAGCTCTTCAAAATCCTTATTGCTCGTGATGAGATTGTACGAGTGTTTATCGCTCCGTATGTCAGCGCGTTGAACATCCGCAGCAGGCGTTGCAGGAGTATCTTCCTTCCCGGGGCGTGCAGCATCGGGTCCCTTGAGTTTTTGAGCAAGAGATTTGAACTCCAGCCGGTCGAAGAGCTCTATCAATTTCGCAGTATTTTTTTCTTTTGCCTTGAGCGAATCAAATTCTACGTCGATAGGCACCTTCGTGTGGATCGTCACCAACCGCTTCGATAAAAATGCGAGTTCTTTGTTCAACTCGAGTTTCGACTTCACTCCTTTTTGCGGGATGTCGCCGATGTGTTTGTACACCTCCTCGATGCTGCCGTATTGTTGAATAAGAGGGATTGCAGTTTTTTCTCCAACCCCCGGAACGCCCGGGACGTTGTCGGATGAGTCTCCGATCAGTCCCAGAACGTCGATAACTTTGTCGGGTGTGACTCCGAATTTCTTCTTCACCTCGTCGAAGCTGACGATTTCAAGTTCGTCGCCTTGTCGTCCCGGCCTGAGGAGCTTCACGTTCTCAGAGACGAGCTGCATGAAATCCTTGTCGCTCGTAACGAGGAATGTTCTCATTCCTTCTTCTTCCGCCCGCGTCGCAAGCGTTCCCATGATGTCGTCGGCTTCGTAGCCGTCGAGTTCGAGAAAAGGAATGTTGTACGCGCGGACGACTTCCTTCAGCGTGCCGAGTTGCGAGACCATATCTTCCGGCATCTTTTGCCGTGTCGCTTTGTATTCCTTGTATGCCTCATGGCGGAATGTCGGCGCCGCGGTGTCGGAGACGACAGCGATGTAGTCGGGCAATTCCTGCGAAAGAATCTTATTGAGGAACGTCACGAATCCGTAGATCGCACTCGTGTTCTCGCCTTTGGAATTCATTAAGGGGCGTTGAATGAACGCAAAGTACGCACGGTAGGCGATTGCCATGCCGTCGATGAGGTAGAGCCTTTTCAAAGAAGCCATTGAGTTGATTTAGAGGATGGATTGAACAATGAACACGACGCCGAATGCGGCCAGAACGAATGACACGATCGACCGAAAACGTTCGAGTGAAATCGATTTCAGAAGACGGGTCCCTGTCAATGTCCCCAGCCATGCAACGCCGACCGTGACAAGAAGGGTGAGAGCAGTCTCCACGGAGAACCCAATCCGGTCGTGAATGTACAGGGGAATACGTGTCAGGTCATTGAGAATTGCGATTGCAACGCCGGTTGCGATGAACGCCTCCTTCGAGAGTCCGTAGTTCAACAGATACGCGCTGCGGACAGCTCCCTGGTTGCCGATGAGCCCTCCCATGAGGCCGGAGAAGAAGCCGGCGATCAGGTCGAATTTCTTCGGAATCTTGAGCGACGAGGCGGCAGGAAGGAACTCGCTCGCGCCAGTGACCACGAGGTAGATGCCGAGAGCAAGCCTGATGAGTGCGGAATTCATCGATCCCAGCAAATACGAACCCACGAGCGCGCCGGCGATGCTGACAAGTCCGAATCGGAAAAAAATATTCCGATTGACGTACTGTCGGAAGAGACCAAGCTTGAGAAGGTTGTTGGCAAGGTGGACGACGGCCACAAGGAACACGGCTGTCTTGATGTCGTGGAAAAGCATGAACGTGGGAGTGAGCACGGCACCTACGCCGAATCCCGTGAGGAGCGTAACGGTACTGATGACGAAGGTGAGAACGAGGGTGAGAAGGAAGTTGGCGGCGCTCATTGCTCCGGGTCGTTGTGCTTCGTTTATTCACAGATGGAACGATACAAAATGTCTGGATGAATATACGAAATGAGTCTTCGAAAAAGAACTTCGCAAGTTCCCGGCGTAGGCCTGAGATGCCTCTTTGATATCGAACGTGGATGTTGGCGGCAGGTCAACTGCCCTGGATTTTATTCGTCGCCTGCCGGCGTAAACTTTTGGCCGAATGGAACGTCTAACGATTGATGCTAGTTTCCGCATCTTGACAATCAATCCGGAATTCGGTATAATTGAGAAGAGGTTGTGGGAGGGTGACGAAGAGAGAGTGAGTAATTGGGTGATTAGGTAATGGAGTAATTTGGTAGTTGAGTAGTGGAGTAATTGAGTAGTTGAGTAGT
>JBGOVN010000076.1:0-5779 GCA_041478155.1 Bacteroidota bacterium
GTCAAGACAGCCTACGAGCACGGTCTCCTGAAAGGATCCATCCTTCCTCTGTTCTCCAATGTCGACAAGAACCAGGTCCTCCAATTTGCATTACTCGGTACGCTACCACTCGACGCGAAAGCGGAGACCGCACTCAGAGTGGACGAGAGCGCCGCGAAGGGATACAGAATCGAGGTCGGAAAACCGATCAAGAACAAGAGAAAACCTGTAACGGTCGACAGGTTTTTTGCGGACCTTGGGGCGACGAAGGAACAGGAAGCCACGATCGATTCAATCTTTGACCTTGCTCAGCGGCGTCTTCAGACGTCTATCCTCGTCGGAGAACACGATGAAATCGCGATCGACCCGGACCTGCCGGAACTGAGCAGAGTCTTGGTTTCGGGAATCGCTTCATGCCTCGGCGGATCTCAGCGAAACCGTTTCGGTAAGATGCTTGAGGAGCTCGATGCTCCCTACACATTTACCTCGCGCGTGGCGAAGGCGGCCACTCAGGAACATATCCTGAATGGCATTCGCCGTGCCCCCCGCCCCGGACAGTTCGTAGTCGTACCGGCGGACACAGCGATGGTCACACGTGTGCAGGTCGATAGAGCCGGCGTCCTGCGTGAAGCGGACCGGATGAAGGCCGACCTGAATTTGAACACTGCATTCTACAAGGCGTTGGAGGCCCGCCGTGAGCGCATCATCCAGCGATTTGTCCGTCGCGAACAGAAAATGCCTCTTCCGGGCGTCAGTCCGCATCCCGAGGGATTGCCGGAAGGTGGAGAGTCGATGTTCTTCAGCATCGAAGTCAATCAGGATCCCGACCTTGAGCCTGCGGATCCCATGCACATCGTTGTCGTACCCCGACTCCATCGTGAGTCTATCTTCGGCAAACAGTCTGCTATGAATCGATTCGAGGTCCGGTTTTTCAACGACTCGACCATGCCGTTCGAAGGTCCGCGCGTGAAATTCTTCAGGAACGGCTCCGAAGGTGATGTGGAGGTCGAGTTCGCCGATTCTGCAGAAGGTGGGCATCGAATTCACTTCGGTGCAAGCCAGCGGCAAACCATGGATAGCCTTCTGCAGAAGATGAGCCGTGCTGCCTCGTCAAAGAGGACGCCAAGAATTCCGGATCCCTAGCAGGGATTTGATTCCGCCAAAAAGATCGGCGAACAGGTAACCAAATCCCACTAGCCCATTTCATGTTACAAGAATGCCGAAACCCAACGCGCGAGCAGGTGCGTTGGGTTTTTTCATTCATCATTCCTGCGGCATAGCCTACTCGAAATCATCGGCAGGCGAAGGCCGACCACACCTTCGGTGGGAGTTACTTTCTCTGCTCGTCCAGAGTCCCGCTGTACGGGATCCCGCTAATTGAAGTTTTCTAGAGCGGGAAAAGTAACCAAAGAGAGGACGCCGAAATCGAAACCCACATACAGATCCTCCACCAGACAGGCCGAAATTTCGACACACGGACGCATGTGGATTGCAAGAGGTTTGAGTAATCGTGCCGAAATTAAACACACGTTCAAGCCCCACCGCACGGCGCCGTCGATTTCGGACGGCCCCCCGCAAAAGTATCGAAATCCAACATCGCTTGCTGATTCTTCTCGCCATTGGGATCGATAGGCTCCTGACCTCGACTGTCGAAATCACAGCTGTGTGTGGCCAACGGCCATTCGTGCGTTTAATTCCGCTGCGATTGCACACCCGCGAATATGCAACTCAGTTTAAGCAGCGGAATTTCGGCATGTGGGAGGATAGTTTTGAACGGGGAGATTCCTGCCCGCCGACACACGAGCCATCACTGTAGGCAGGCGGGGATTTCGACGAAGATTTTCCCGCAACTCTTCAAAACCAAATGTGCGGGATCCCGTAGAGCGGGACTTGGTTACTTCTTTCTCGGAAAGAAGTAACAACCCCACGTTAGTGGGAGTCATCACTGCTTTAATCCCAGAATGAGGTCTCGGAAAATTCCGGTGTTATCCCACGGGGACTTTCTCTTAAGAACGTAGCTGCTGCACGTCTTAAGTCCGGCGCTTGCATGGAGCCAGAGGGAGGCACGACCTGGTAATATTTCACGTTGACTTTTCGGAGATATCTTGCTACATTTTAAAGCTAACGCTGAAACAATTTCTTGTTGCCAGGAGGTTTGAGAGTGGAATCTACGCCAAATACGAGATTTTTTAAGCCTGAAGAGGTTGAGCAGAAGTGGTTTGTGGTGAACGCAGATGGGCAGACGCTGGGTCGAATAGCATCGCGGGTCGCGCATATTCTTCGCGGGAAACATAAACCGATGTTTACCCCGAATTTTGACCTCGGCGATTTTGTCATCGTCGTGAATGCGGAAAAGGTAAGGCTCACCGGCAAGAGGACGGAATTGAAGCAACTGTACCATAACACGCTCTACCCTGGGGGTGCCCGGTGGGAGTCGTTCAAGGACCTCATCAAGACAAAGCCCGAATACGTGATGGAGCATGCAGTGAAGGGAATGATCCCCAAGAACCGCCTGGGGCGACAGATCATCAAGAAACTAAAAATCTACCGCGGACCAGAGCACCCGCATTCCGCTCAAAGACCAGAACCGTTGTCGTTCTAGAAAGAGACTTCGATGCAAGCAATCATTGCCGTAGGCCGGAGAAAAAATGCAATCGCCCGAGTGAAGCTTACGGATGGTTCCGGCAAAATTACGGTTAACGACCGCGAATTTGAAAACTATTTTCCGCTCGAGGTTCTGCGCGGAGAGGTCCTGAAGCCCTTCGTGACGACGGAGACCATGGGACGCTACGACGCTAAAGTCAAAGTCGTCGGCGGCGGATCTACCGGCCAGGCCGGGGCGATCAGACTTGGTATCGCACGCTCGCTCGTCGCACTCGACGAAGATTTGAGGTCGGCGCTAAGGAATGCAGGATTGCTGACACGTGACCCGCGTATGGTTGAGCGCAAGAAGTACGGACAGAAGAAAGCTCGCAAGAGATTCCAGTTCTCCAAACGATAATCGAAACTCCGTCCGGACCCCTGCTTCGCCGGACGATTTTTATCACTCATATTCTCTGATTCGACCGGTCAGTGTCCCGTCGATCGCATGCGGTCGACGGGATTCCGGAAGAAGGCGACGGGAATAGAAGAATAACTGAAAGGTAGTACGATGGCCCGCATTGAACTCGACGTCCTTCTCCAGGCTGGAGCCCACTTCGGGCACCTCACCCGCCGCTGGAATCCCAAGATGAAGCCCTACATTTTCATGGACCGCAACGGGATTCATATCATCGACCTTAAAAAAACCCAGGAAATGCTCGACTCTGCGTTCAACGCCGTCTCGAAAATCGTTTCCGAAGGGAAAAGACCGTTGTTCGTTGCAACGAAGCTGCAGGCGAAAGATGTCGTGAAGGAAGAGGCGAAGCGCTGTAATGCTTTCTACGCGACGGAGCGATGGCTCGGAGGTATGCTTACGAATTTTACGACGATACGCAAAAGCGTCAAACGGCTCACGAACATCGAGAAGATGGAAACGGACGGTACTTTCGACAGCATCACGAAGAAGGAAGGACTCACATTGACCCGTGAGAAGGATAAGCTTCAGGATGTTCTCGCCGGGGTCGTTGAGATGACGCGCCTGCCGGGAATACTATTCGTGGTCGACGTCAAGAAAGAGGCGATATCGGTGAAAGAAGCGAAACGCCTCGGCATACCGGTCGTCGCCATCGTCGACACGAATACGGACCCGGAGCCGATCGATTATCCGATCCCCGCGAACGACGATGCGTTGAAATCCGTCCAGTTGATCGCGAAGGTGATCGCGGACGCGGTCATCGACGGGAACGAACGAGCTGCTGCACGAAAGGCCGAAGAGGCAGCGGCGAAGGCAACGCAGGATGTCGCCGCCGATACAACCGAGAAGAGATAGATTTCAGGGAAGGATTTTTTGGATATGGCTGCTATTACAAGCGGTGTCGTAAAACAACTGCGCGACAAGACCGGTGCGGGTATGATGGATTGCAAGCGCGCCCTCGAAGCGACCGGGGGAGATATGGAAGCGGCGATCGAGCATTTGAGAAAAAAAGGAGCTGCGACCGCGGCGAAGCGGGCCGACAGGGAGACGAATCAGGGCGTCGTTGAAGCTTACATCCATGCGGGAGGCCGGATTGGCGCAATGGTAGAATTGAACTGCGAAACCGATTTCGTGGCAAAAACTCCAGGCTTCAAACAGCTCGCGCACGACATCGCCATGCAGATCGCGGCGATGAGTCCGCGCTACACCGCGCGCGAGCAGGTGGGAAAGATCGAGGTTGAAAAAGAGCTCGAGATCTACAAATCCCAGGCTATCAACGAAGGGAAACCTGCAGCAATCGCCGACAAGGTGGCACAGGGCCGGCTGGAAAAATTTTATCAGGAAACCATCCTCTTGGAACAGAGTTTCATAAAGGACTCGGGAAAGACGATCAAGGATATTATCGATGAAGAAACGGCAAAAGTCGGAGAGAAGATTTCGATTCGACGTTTTCTTCGATACCATCTCGGTGAAAACTCCCAATAGCTGTCAAACAATCCCGAATCTCTTCGGGATTTTTTTTAACCTTCATTGTCAATGTCATGAAAAATCTCAGATATAAGCGCATCCTGCTCAAGCTCAGCGGCGAGTCGCTGATGGGTCAGCGCGACTACGGGATTGATTCCAATGTTCTCAACCGCTACGCCGAGGAAATCCGCCAGGCGAAGGAGCTTGGGGCGGAAATCGGCATCGTGATCGGCGGGGGGAACATCTATCGCGGCATCGACCAATCCAAAGACGGAATCGACAAAGTGACCGGCGATCACATGGGCATGCTGGCGACGGTCATCAACGCCCTCGCGCTTCAAAGCGCACTCGAACGCAAAGGATTGAATACACGCTGTCTCACGGCAATCAACATGGAGAAGATTGCGGAACCGTTCATCCGCCGCCGTGCGGTGCGCCATCTGGAAAAAGGACGGCTTGTGATATTTGCAGCCGGGACCGGGAACCCTTACTTTACCACCGATACGGCCGCAGTCCTCCGCGCGATCGAAATCGAAGCCGATGTCATCCTCAAAGGGACACGCGTCGACGGAGTCTATGATAGCGACCCGGAGAAGAATTCCCAGGCGCGACATTTTCCCGAGATTTCCTATGAGGACGTGCTCAAGAAGGATTTGCGCATCATGGATTTGACGGCGATAACGCTTTCAAAAGAAAACAAGCTCCCGCTCATCGTCTTCAACATGAACATTGACGGAAATCTCCGAAAACTCGTGCAGGGAGACCCCGTCGGCTCAAAAGTGATGGAATTTCCGACACTCGCTCATTAAGTTGGTTTGTCCTTCATCCCCACTCTATATAAAAGGGACTCGCCATGACAAACGTTAAAGACATACTGAAGAACGCTGAAGATCGAATGAAAAAGGCCGTCGAGGTCGTTCGTGAGGAGTTGGTAAAGATTCGGACCGGGAAGGCGACAACGGCGTTGCTCGACAGCGTTAAAGTGGATTACTATGGGACGATGACGCCGCTGAAACAAATTGCCAACCTCAGCACCCCGGACGTTCATTCGATCAGCGTCCAGCCGTGGGAAAAGGGAATGATCCAGCCGATCGAGAAGGCAATCATCAGCGCCAACCTCGGGTTGAACCCCGTCACGGACGGCGTCCTCGTCCGCGTCCCAATTCCTTCGTTGAACGAAGAGCGGAGAAAGGAATTGGTAAAGCTGACGAAGAAATTTGGAGAGGACGGAAAAGTGGCTGTGCGGAACGTTCGTCGCGATGCTATCGAGCATCTAAA
>JBGOVN010000249.1:0-3265 GCA_041478155.1 Bacteroidota bacterium
CCCCGCCAGGCTCTCGTGGGCAGTATGAAAAACGCCCAGGTGTTCGTTGTCGACAAAGGAATTGCACGGCTGCGCACCATTGTTGTAGGAGCGGAAGTCGGGTCGAATCTCGAAATTCTTTCAGGCCTTCAAGTGGGCGAAGATGTCGTTCTCGGCGGCCAGAACAACCTCAGGGACAGCGTCGCGGTCACCGTCGTGAAGTGAGAATCGGATCTTCCTCGAATGACTTCAACAACAATAGCAATCAGAGGCGCTATCAAAGGCACCATCACAGGAGAGTTCAATGACACTTACTGAATTAGCAATCAAACGGCCGACGCTTATCGTTGTGATTTTTGCCGCCCTCTCGTTTCTGGGCATCTTCAGTTACAACCAGATGAAGTACGAGTTACTTCCGAAGATGTCCATTCCGACGGTAACGATTTCCACGATCTATCCAGGCGCCTCGCCGAACGAGGTTCAAAACTCGGTCACAAAGCTTGTGGAAGAGGCCGTATCCGGGATCGACAACGTGTCCAGGGTGGCTGCAACATCCGCCGAGGGGGTGTCGTTCGTCATCATCGAGTTCGTCCAGTCTGCAAAGATAAACGTTGCGCTGGAGGACGTTCAGCGGAAAGTGAACGAGGTCGGTTTCCGTCTCCCGACGGCCGCCAAGACACCGACGATATCGAAGTTCGCGCTCGACGAAATACCTGTCATGCGTATGGGGGCGACGAGTTCGATGACAAGCAAGAATTTTTATCAACTCCTGAAAGACAAGATACAACCTCGTATCGCGAAGATATCCGGGGTCGCCCAGATTACTCTGGTCGGCGGGGACGAACGCGAGATCAAAGTAAACCTCGACGCACCGAAGCTGCGGTCGTACGGGCTTTCAATTCTCCAGGTCATGCAGGCAATCAAATCCTCGAACCTCGATTTCCCCACCGGAATGGTGAAGGAAGGCGAAACGCAATACGACGTCCGCATTGCAGGCAAATTCAAGTCTGTCGAAGACCTCCGTGACCTCGTGGTGGCGCAATCCAGACAGGGGGGCAACGTCAAGCTTTCAGATATAGCGGAAGTCCAGGACGGCCAGAAAGACTATACCACTCTAAGCCGAATCAACGGCGTGACTTCGGTCGGCATTCTGATCCAAAAACAGAACGATGCAAATTCGGTTGAGGTTTGCGACCTCGTTCGAAACGAGTTGCCCAAGATTGAAGGCGATTACAAGAACATCAATTTGAGGTTCGATATTGCCCAGGACGGTTCTCTGTTCACCAGGGACGCTGCCGATGCAGTGAAACACGACCTGATGCTGGCGATCTTGCTCGTTGCTCTCGTCATGCTTGCATTCCTGCACAGTGTCCGTAATTCTGTCATCGTCATGATCGCAATCCCCGCCTCGATGGTGTCGACATTCATCGGAATGTATATCTTCAACATGTCGCTCAATCTGATGACACTTTTGGGACTCTCGCTCGTCGTCGGCATTCTTGTTGACGATTCGATCGTCGTCCTCGAGAACATCTACCGTCATCTCGAGCACGGAGAGGAACGACGCGCCGCAGCGCTCAAAGGCCGAAACGAAATCGGCTTCGCAGCTCTTTCCATCACACTCGTCGACGTGGTAGTCTTCCTGCCGCTTTCGCTCGTCTCCGGAATCGTCGGGAATATCCTCAGGGAGTTTGCCCTCGTTGTCGTCTTCTCGACCCTGATGTCCTTGTTCGTATCGTTCACCGTTACACCGCTCCTCGCATCGAGGTTCGCGAAGCTTGAACGCTTAACGCAGAATACACTGCTCGGGCGGTTCGCCCTTTTGTTCGAGAAATTTTTCAAGCAATTGACCATTGAATATGCACATGTCCTGCGGTGGAGCCTGAGTGATGAGGTTTGGTTCCGGGTCAAACTTTGGAAGGTCCGTATGGCATTCACAAACAAGATGAAGGTCGTGATTCTCACGACTGTTCTGTTCTTTGCATCGACTGCTCTCGTACCCAGCGGATTCATCGGCTGCGAGTTCATCTCCGTTGCCGACCGGGGAGAATTCGCGGTGCAACTGGAACTACCGCCGGGCTCAACGTTCGCGAACACAAACTTTGTCACGCAGAGGGTCGAACAAATCCTCACCGGTATCCCTGAAATCAAGAAGGTATTCGTGAACGTCGGTGCGTCGAGCGAAGGATTGCTCGGCCAAACTTCGAATAACTCAGCGGAGCTCAACGTAACGCTGACGCCGAAGGAAGAGCGCACGCGCTCGACAGACGATATCGCCCGGGAGATCAAATCAAAGGTTTCCCAAATTCCCAGCGTGAAGGTTCGTGTAAACCCAATCGGTATTTTCGGCACGGCGAACCAAACGCCTATTCAGCTGAACGTCTACGGAGCAACGTACGAAGAGGTGCGGGCCGCCGCGGTGAAGGTTGCTGATTTCGTTCGGACCGTTCCCGGATCCGCCGACGTACGACTTTCATCCGAAGAAGGAAAACCCGAGACCCGCGTTGAGATCGACCGCCAAAAGTTGGCCTCGCTTGGTCTCAACCTCGCCGAGGTCGGCACGACGCTGCGTGTAGCACTCGCAGGCGACAACGATTCGAAATTCCGGGAGGGAGACACGGAATATGACCTTCGCATCGTCCTCGATGAATTCGACCGCTCGCGAACGAATGACGTCGGAAGTCTCGCTGTTATGAACAACAGAGGTCAACTGGTCGAACTGAAACAGTTCGCCACCATCTACCAGTCGTCGGGGCCTTCAAAATTGCAGCGTCAGGACCGAAACTTTTCTGTCATGGTCTATTCTCAGGTCGTCGGGCGGCCGAGCGGTTCCATCGGTGCAGATATCCAGAAAAAGTTCGCTCAGCCGGGAGCATTACCTGCGGGCATCGGCATCAGCTACCTGGGTGACCTTAAGAACCAGGCCGAAGGGTTTTCGTCCATGGGTCTTGCGATGATCGCGGCAATTCTGTTTGTCTACATGATTATGGTCGCACTCTACGATTCGTACGTCTACCCTTTTGTTGTTCTCTTCTCGATTCCCGTCGCAATGATCGGGGCATTGCTCGCGCTTGCTCTCACGATGAAAGCGTTGAGCATATTCTCGATTCTGGGCATCATCATGCTTACCGGGCTCGTCGGCAAGAACGCCATCCTCCTTGTCGACCGGGCGAATCAGATGAAGGCGGAGCGTAACCACAGCACCCGCGATGCCCTCATCGAAGCGGGCGAGACCCGTCTACGTCCAATCCTGATGACGACCGTTGCCATGGTGTTCGGCATGTCG
>JBGOVN010000220.1:0-3596 GCA_041478155.1 Bacteroidota bacterium
CCGGTCGCATGAGGGTCAAGCGTTCCGGCATGACCCGCCTTCTTGACGTTGAACAGTGAGCGGATCTTTTTCACGACATCGAACGATGTCCAATCCAAAGGTTTGTCGACCAGGAACATTTCACCTTCACCGTTCAAATCACATTCCATCAGCCCGTTTTGATTCATTCTTCGGCCTGAGTGTCTTGAACAGAATCGCTTCCGTGAATTTTCTTGAAGATATCCTCCAGCCGCATCGCATTGTCGATCGTCTCATCGAGAAAGAACGAGATCGATGGAGTAAATTTCATACTGATGTTCCTGCCCAGCATTGAGCGTACGAAGCCTTTCTGAGCTTCGAGCATCGCAAGACTTTTTTTCTTGCGTTCGGCATCGCCGAAGATGCTGACGTAAATCCTGGCGACACGCAGGTCGGGGGTTACTCGCACGTCTGTTACTGTCAGGAATCCGTATTCTTCCATCCCGAAGTTGCGCTGGAAAATGATCCCCACTTCCTCTTTAATGATCGAAGCAACTTTTTCCATTCGGACAGACACAGTCATCCTCCTGTGCTACGCGAGCTTTCGTTTCACCTCAACCTTTTGGAATGCTTCCAGGATGTCACCGGTCTTAACGTCGTTGAAATTTTCCAGGCCAAGACCACACTCGAACCCTTGCTCAACGTCCCGGACGTCGTCTTTAAATCGTTTGAGCGATGCCAGTGTTCCGTTGTAGACTTCGATGCCGTCGCGGATGAGGCGGACCTTGTTGTTCCGGTTCAGTTTTCCGTCCTTCACAAAGCATCCTGCAATCGTACCGATTTTCGAGATCTTGAAGATGTCGCGGACCTCAACCGTTGCGGTCACTTCCTCCGAAACAGTCGGGGCGAGCATTCCTTCGAGAGCATTCCTGACATCGTTGATCGCATCGTAGATGATGCTGTAGAGCCGTATATCGATATCTTCCTGCTGTGCGAGCTGCCGGGCCTTGAGATTCGGGCGAACGTGGAAACCGATGATGACTGCCTGCGAGGCGACGGCGAGCAGAACGTCCGATTCGGAAATTCCGCCGACCCCCTTGTGAATGACAAGAACCTTCACCTCGCCCGTTGATAATTTCATCAGTGAGTCGGAAAGTGCCTCCGCGGAGCCATCGACGTCGGCCTTCACGATCACCGGCAGGTCGCGAACCTGGCCTTCTTTGATCTGCTTCGAAATGTCGTCGAGCGTGACGCGGTGGGTTTGGCGGAAGTCCTGTTCGCGCTTCAACTGCTGTCGCTTGAAGCTGATATCGCGTGCAATTCGTTCGTCAGCCAGGACGACAAACGCATCGCCCGCCTGTGGAATTCCGTCGAAGCCGGTTACCTGCACAGGCTGGGATGGCTTTGCAACTTCAATTCTTTGATCGCGTTCATCGAACATCGCCCGTACGCGTCCGCTTCGGACGCCGCAGACGAATGAATCACCGATCCGCATCGTACCCTTCTGAACGAGGACGGTTGCCGTGATACCTTTTCCCTTGTCGAGTTCTGCCTCTATGACAACGCCGCGCGCTTCACGCTTCCGATTCGCTTTCAGGTCGAGAATTTCTGCTTCGAGCAGGATTTTTTCGAGCAACTGTTCGACGTTCAGGCCCGTGCGCGCAGAAAGGGTCACCGCCTGCGCCTTTCCGCCGTACTCCTCAACGAGGAGACCTCGTTCGGCCAATTGTTGTTTGATACGGTCGGGGTTTGCTTCGGGCTTATCGATCTTGTTGATGGCGACGATGATTGGAACGTTCGCCGCCTGTGCATGACTGATCGCTTCAATCGTCTGCGGCATGACGCTGTCGTCCGCTGCGACGACCAGTACGACGATATCTGTAACTTGTGCGCCCCGGGCGCGCATGGCTGTGAACGCCTCGTGACCCGGAGTATCGAGAAATGTGATCTGCTTGTCGCCTTTCAGTGTAACCTCGTAAGCTCCGATGTGCTGAGTGATTCCGCCGGACTCTCCCGCAACCACATTCGTGCTGCGAATGTAGTCGAGCAGCGAGGTCTTACCGTGGTCGACGTGTCCCATGATGGTAACCACCGGAGGACGTGCCACGAGCGACTCCACTTCGTCCGGTTCGTCCGCCAATTCATCGGCGGCGAACTCCTGCTCAAAATCAACCTGGAATCCAAACTCATCGGCTACGAGCGTTATCGTGTCCTTGTCCAGTCGTTGATTGATCGAGACCATGATCCCGAGTCCCATCACCTTCTGGATGACCTCCGCGACCGAGACGCGCATCATATTTGCCAGTTCTCCCACCGTGACAAATTCTGTGGCGCGAACACGGGTCTTATCACGCTCGATTTGATCGAGCAACTTCTGCTGTTCTTCTTCCCTCTTTTCTTTCTTCCTTCTTCGAATCGCTGCCTTCGAGGTTGCCGAATCATCGCCAATATCAGCGAGGGTTTCGCGGATGGCTTTCGCAACTTCCACTTCGCTGACCTCTGCCCGACGGCCTTTTTTCCGTCTCCGATTCTTGAGCTCTTCCTCTTCTTCTGCACGGGTCGGTGCGATTTTGACCTTCTTGCTGTCTTCGCGAACCTTTTTTTTCTTCTTCTTCTTCTTCTTGTCCTCATCCTCCGCCGGCGTGGTTGCCGGAGCCGGAGCTTTTGCAAGCTCCATCTTCCCTTTGATCGTCAGTCCCCGTTGTGTTCGAGCAACTGCAGCCTCGAGGGGCGACTGGGATCCACCGGTTTTCTTTGCAACAGTCTTCTTTCCCTCTTCCGCGGCTATTTCAACTGCTGAGGCCTCTACAACCTTTTCCGCCACCTCCGCATGAAACGGAGCGGTGACTGCTGAATCCGCTTCCCTGGTTTCCTCAGCATGAAGCTCGGCCTGCACTGTAGCCACCTCTGCCACGCCATCTGATTTTACCGGTGAGGATTGCTTCTCCTCCGGTAGTGTCTTCTTCTCGGTTTTCTCTGCGGGTTCCTTCTTTCGTGTGGAACGGAATTCCTGAACCTTCTTCTGATGACGCTCGGCGACATCCTTCTCTTTCTTGAAGTGTCCCATAATTGCGTGAATCATGTCATCATTGACGACGCTCATATGGTTCTTGACGTCAAAACCCTTCTTCTTCAGAAAGTCGAGAATCGTCTCGCTTGAGAGGTTGAGTTCCTTCGTCAGATTATATATCTTTACTTTTTTCTCGGCCATACTCTTTCGGTTATGTCAGTCGCGCAACCTTCTCCGCATCATTCGCCGTGTTCTTGGGGCGCGTCACTCGTCGGCTCCGGAGTCGGTTCAGGAGTTAGTTCCGGACTTGGCTCGGTTTTTTCAGCCGGGACCGATTCCGTAACGGGCTCCGTCACAGCTTCGGCCACAGGTACAGTTTTCGGTTCCGCGACCGCCACCCCATCTTCTTCGTTCTCGACTTCGGCCTCCTCGAGCCCTTTCTTCAGCATCGTGACAATCTCATCGATCTTTTCCGGTTCGATGCCGAGAGCGCTGATAATTGTCTCCTTCGGGCTTTCAATAACGTCACGCACAGTCTCGTAGCCTTCGTCAAAGAACTTGTGGAAGAGGACGTCGCCAAGTTCCTCGGCAAACTCCGACAAATCCATGTCGTACTCCTCCTCTTCGC
>JBGOVN010000255.1:0-3230 GCA_041478155.1 Bacteroidota bacterium
GCACTGGTGAGAGACGAATCGGACACCGCCGGCACATTCATCAACGCGTACGAGACTTCAACGGTTGCAAGCAGTCCGTAATGATCCGATGCGAACAATCCTCCCTTAGGTTTGTCCAGGATGAGCGCGGCGCGCTTCACATCATCT
The DNA here is from genome assembly GCA_041478155.1 of Bacteroidota bacterium. Taxonomy (GTDB): domain Bacteria; phylum Bacteroidota; class Ignavibacteria; order UBA10030; family UBA10030; genus JBGOVN01. The sequence goes on from JBGOVN010000255.1 coordinate 148, forward strand.
CGCCCGAAAAGGGAGCTCAAGAGGATGTAGTCAATCCTGTGCGATTGACTGTCATACCATCTTCCAAGTTCGTCGAGCGGCGACGTTTGGTCCGGATCGCGCAGATCCTTCGAAAAACGTGTATTTTCGTTGTTTTCCGGGTCCCACGTAACCGCGTCTGTAAGTCCGCCTGTCATCGCAGCATCCAGATAGTTGTCCTCCGATTCAAGGAGTTGGATCTCGTCGGAGGTCCGTTCCGCGTTGAAATCACCGAGAATAATCACCGGCTCTCCCGAGAGATGTTTCCTGAGATAGTCGGCCAAGGCTTGCGTCTGTCGGAGCCGATTGTTCGCAGATTCGGAGAACTCTGCCATCCGAGTTTCGATCGTTGCCTTGGACGAATTCCTCTCCGTGAGAAGTTCATTCAATTTTCTCCGCGAGGCGCTGTTCTCCGGGACCTCCGAAGAGAGATGGACGTTGATGACATACAGCAACTTTCCGTCGATGCGCACTCTACCAACCAGCGCGATGTTCTGTTCATCGAAGTGGAATGAAAACGAATTTCCGAACGCTCCGATAGAATGAGAAAGATCCCAGACATCGAACATTTCGAGATGAAGTCCCTTGCGTGCCAGGATGGCAATTCCCTCGTTGAGGTTCGACGGTATTCCGACGGAGCCGATCTTGATACCGCTGTTTGCCCGTTGGTAGATACAGTCGTAATTGAGTCGAGCCGCGATTTTCGACGAGATAGTTGCCACAGGATTGACCTCCTGCAGCGCGATGATGTCCGGCCGCTGAGTGGTAAGCTCCTCGATAAGAATCTCCAGTCTCCTGTCCCGAATCTCCGACGACTCATACTCTCCCATCGAGGTGACTCCGCGGTAGTCGAGTCCGGACCAGCAATTCACCGTTGTGAGCGTGAGCAGTTGTCCCGTCGAGACCTGACATAAGAATAGAGGGCCGCACATCAGCAATAGCGATGCGAAATTCAGGCTGAACGTTGTTCTTGTTTTCATGATTCTGTTTCGTAACGTATTCATTTTGGAGGGAAAAAGAAAGCCCGCGGACAGCGGCGACCGCGGGCTGGTCTTCCTGGACAGATTAGCGAGATTTCATGATTGCGTAACCGAATATAACAGACACTCTGTTACCGTCCGGGTTCGTTGCCCAAACGAGGTTCAACGGAATGCTCACTCCTCCGTAATTAAAGCTCTGGCCGACTCCCATCACGAGGGCCGTCATTACACCCTTCTCTCCGCCGAGCATGACATTTGGACCAAGGCCGAATTCAAATCCCCCGGGGAATCGGACGCCCATAACAATAGTTCCGCTGGGGATGAGAGTACCGTATTCAACTCCTGCGACAAGCGGAACGGCCTGGATGACGAATTGCGGGCCGCCCCCTTCAGGAATGATCTGATACTCAAAGTGCCAGCCGAATTGACTGATGAAGTTTCCCATTCCTCGTTCTGCCAGTTTATCTGCGAGCTTCCCTTGTCCTACGACGTAGGTGATACCGAGACGCGGTCCGCCCAGGTTTCGTTCGGCAAAGCTCACCTCATTGCCAAATTCCCGCGCCTGGCCCGCTGCACGTTCGCTCGCCATTGAGACGAGGCAAGCGAGCATAATCGATGTTGCGGTGAATATATTTGTCTTCATGACGACCTCCTGTAATTGAGTTGGATGATTGTGTTCCGTCAACGACGGTTTGAGCTAATGAACCTCTTGATGATTTCTTTTTTCTCAGCGTTGCTTTTCCCCCAGAGGTCGATGACTTCTTCAGGGCTGTCAAATGAAGAACCGATCGCCCCGATCAAACCTCCAAGGAAACCAAATAGTAAGACGTTGGAGGGTCCAAGGCCACTGTGCGACTCCCGGGATGCGGTTGTGCTCACAGCTGCTCCGATCCCCGCACCGATGCCTGCCCCAACAATAGCTCCGGTGACCAGCGAACTTTCATGGATGACTCGAAGTTTTTCAATATCTCCGAAAGCGATCGAACTCTTTTTTGTTCCGCGCACCACCACGATCGAATCATTCGAAGAGGTTCGGATGGTGGCATTTATGACGACCCGCCCGTTTGTCAGTTTTAACCAAACGTACTCGTTTTGCGACCTGGCAGAAACGGCGAGCAAGAACACCATCAACGGACCTGCGACCAATGTTCGTAGTTGAATGGTCTCGAAAGTTCTTATGAAGACTTGCATGTTCGTCTCCTGTTTTCTTCCATACAGTGTACTGCACCGGGAACAGAGCGTTGTCAAGAAATCGTCACGTTGATGTCAAAATCTTGTGGCTTCGTGAGCTATGGATATCTATCCACATACCTCTTCTCTGATATGAGAAGGTATCAACCGAACATTCGGAATGATTTGTTGTTTCCAAGTAAGTCTGAAGAAATCAGTCATGAACTCGGTGTAAGATCGATAGACCGAAGCACCGACTGCCCGATATTCCTGCTGAAGCAACAGGTGGACCTTGGGAAGATTATACCACGGGACTCCGGGAAAGAGATGGTGTTCAAGATGGTAATTTAGATTGCACATAAAGAATGCAACCAGGCGATTGCTCAGGACAGTCCGGCTTGCCGTAAATGGATTCCCACCGGTGGTGAGGCCGTGCTCGGCAATACCGCGAATATTGGTGAGTTGCGAAGCCACGACCAACGGAATAATCCAAATGTTCAGAAGAATCCCCGCAGGGATCTGCCAAAACAAGAGCGACGCTACGAGCGTGATACCGGCATACTCCAGAAGAACATCGCGCTTCCGTCGTTCGCCTGCCTTCCTGAAACCGTTGACTCCGACGTGGGGGATGTAGAGATAGGTACCGATGAGGAGAAAGATATAATAGAAGAACACCATCGGGATCGATTTTCGCGACGTCTGCTCGATATCGTCCGGATCTTGCTTCGTGCGTTCATAGGCATGATGCATCAGGTGAATCGAGCGATATGCAGAGATTGCAATCAACGCCGGCAGTCCGCAGAGAAATCCCACCAAACGATTCAATCTGTGGGCCTTGAAAACAAGATTATGGCTTGCCTCATGCATGAAGACGCTGAGACCCATGATTGCGATGCCCATCAGGAAATATGCAGA
>JBGOVN010000042.1:0-7490 GCA_041478155.1 Bacteroidota bacterium
CGGAAATCCAGAGGTAAAACAGAATGAGCGCAATCGATCCCCACAGAAGGGTCCAGACTTTTGCGGCGACGAGGGAAAGCGGGAAAAAAAGGAGGACGGGGGCCAATACGACGGAGTAGAGCGGCGCATTAACGACGTACCATTCGGGCTCGGGCTGGGTGTCGTCAACAAAACCCTTCGCGTGGGCGACATTTGTTCCCCAGATGACGTACCGGGCGCTGTCGGTATACAACGACAAATCATTGAGGCGCAGCAAGCCGAGAATGAAGAATGCGGTCGAGATGACCAACACCTCTCGATGTTGTCGGAAAAAATCCTTCATTGTCCCTCCACAATCTTCTTCGCCCGGCGAAAAACGGAGTCGAACATCGGCTCAGTTAACCTTCCTGTGAATGTATTTTGCTGACTTGGATGGTACGAACCGAGAAGTACAAGATCCTCCTGGAGGCGATACTCAACGCCGTGGCCGAAGGCCGGCTTGCGCGGGAATTGCACTCGCTCCAGTGTGCGGAGGGCATTGACAGCGGAATCGAACCCAATTTTCCCAAGTCCCACGATGACCCGAATGTTTTTCAGCAAGCGCAATTCTTCAAGCAAATACGGTTGGCAGTTGGCAATCTCCTGCGGGAGCAGCTTATTCTGAGGAGGGGCGCAGCGACAGGTTGCCGTGATGTAGCAATCGATGAGTCGAAGACCGTCATCACGGGAAGCCGAGACTTTTTGACTTGCGAACCCAAATTTGAACAGTGACCGATAGAGCCAGTCACCGCTTCGGTCGCCGGTAAACATTCGGCCCGTCCTGTTCCCTCCGTGGGCAGCGGGGGCAAGGCCGATAAGGAGAAGCCGGGCGCGCGCATCGCCGAAACTTGGATTCGGCTTTCCCCAATACTCCCACTCCGAATATCTTCTCGTCTTCTCGCGTGCAATTTTCTCGCGCCATCGCACGAGCCGCGGGCACTTCCTGCAGCGGACTACTTCAGACTGCAGCCGTTCCAGCCTATTCAACGGCATTCGGTGGACTTCAAGTTTGCTGCCGGCGGTTCCGAGGTCGGGCTGTCACTGCAGTTTTTTCAGAAAGGAGATCAACCGTTCGTTAAATTCTATTCCGTTTTCCAGATTGCTCATGTGGGCGGCATTCTTGAGAATGAACAACTCTGAATTCTTGATCCGTTCATGCATTGTCTCAGAAGCCGACGGCGGTGTAACCTTGTCGTGTTCACCGACGAGAATCAGGGTTGGGACGTTGATTGAGGGAAGAACCGCGCTCGTATCCGTCCGTGCAGCAAGGGCGAGCAGTGTACCACAAATTCCGGTCGGTGGGTTTGATTCGATGATTTTCCTGATGAATTCGACGGCGCCCGGATTGGTGCGAAACGTCTGCTCTGCAAACACCGCCTTGACAAATCCTTCTGCAAATGCTTTGACACCGTTTTTCCTGACAGCCGCAATGCTGGCGCTCCGTTTCACTTTTGCCTCATTTGGATCCGCCTCGCTCCGTGTGTCTGCGAGTACAAGACCTCTGACTCGGTCAGGATGTCGTTCATACGCTCGCAGCGCGACGTATCCTCCCATCGAGAGACCGCAGACGACAGCTTTATCAATTACGAGATGGTCGAGCAGTGCGATCAAGTCGTCAACAAAGAATTCGATCGAGTACAATCCATCACCCACATCCGTCTGTCCATGACCCCGGACGTCGTACGTAATCGCCCGGATTGTATTGGGAAGCGCCTTCATTTGTGGTTCCCACATTTCGTGGCTGAAGGGGAAGCCGTGGATGAATACAACGGGTATCCCCTGAGGGAGTCCTCGCTCTGTGTAGTTGACCGTAATATCGTTCAGTTTGATCTTCATAGGGTCGAGTCCTGTTTGGTTTGATTGAATTGAATTGTTTCATACACATCCTCGAGAATGTCTTGAGCTGCCCGGGGCTTTGCCAGCAATGTTGCAGCTTTTCGGGCGTGGGCAAGGAGCGAAGGATGCTCGATGACTTGTCCGAGTTTATACGAAAGATTCGCCAGGTTTACGGCCCGCCATCCGGCCCCGTGTTCAACGATGACGTCCGCGTTGCGGCTTTCCTGTCCGGGGATGGGGTCGATGATAAGCATCGGCAGATTCTTGGCCATCGCTTCAGCGGATGTAAGCCCGCCCGATTTCGAAACTAAAAGGTCTGAAGCATTCATCAACTCATAGACGTTGTTGACAAATCCGAAAACCTGTGCCCGAACGTTCTGCGGAAATGAATACGATGTGAGTGCGTTCACGGCGCGGCTATTCTTGCCGCAGACAACGAGGAGATTGAATTGACGGTCCCGAAATCCTTCAAGCGAGTTTGCCGTTTCCCGGACAATCTCTTCCACCTTTCCGATACCGAATCCTCCGGAGAGGATCAGGATCGTGAATGTCGTACGCAGGCCTAGCCTTCGCCTCGTGACTGTCGGAGTTTCTACGTCAAGAAATTCCGGAGAGACTGGAATTCCCTTGACCGAGATCTTTGCCCTTGGAACATTTTTCGCCTCGAGTTGCCAGGCGGTTTCATCGTGGAAGACGTAGTAACGACGCACGATGGAATCAATCCAAAGGGAATGCACATCGAAATCTGTTGTTGCTGCGAAGAAATTCAGATTGTCATGCTGCTTCTTGAGTTCGTTTGAGATTGAAATGAAAGGAAGAAAATGAGTGCAGATGATTGCGTCGGGCATCCGCTGCCGTAACATCGTGAGGTAACGTTTGTAGTTGAAGTGGTCGAAGAGCTTGATCAATGCTTTTTTGCGGTAACTTCTGGAGTCAGAACGTTGGTAGAAATACCCCCATACCTCCGGAATCCTGTTGACAGCGTTCAAATACGATCCGGCATACAATCGCGCGAACGCTTTCGATGTGAAGTCGAGGACGTTGTAATGTTCGGTGCGGATTGGATAACGGCAGCGGGGCGCCGTCTGGTGGAGTCCTTCGGCAGCGCGGATATGTCCCGCGCCGCCGGTACAGGAGAGAATGAGAAAAAATTTCTCTCTCATTTGGTAATGGTTGGGCGCTGTGTCGAGTGTTGTGCTATGGATTTTTCAGCTTCAGCAAGCACGTCCGCGGACGCGTGTTCTTCAAACATGGGGAACAGGATGCGATCTTCCTTCCGGATATGCGCTTCGAGTAACTTCCCGAACTCGAATAGCTCATGGGCCAGGGATTCGCCGCGCGGCTTTCGAAAGTGATGAACAAACTGTTCCAATCGTCGATGATCGGCGATGAGTTCTTCGACCAACCCCTGGGCTTCCTTCACGAGATTCCTGGCGAGAGGGAAGAGGCCTTGTTCCTCCGCGGCAAAATGCGGCTTGAGGTCATGCTCGTAAAAAGCGACCACTTCCTGGGCATTGATGCGATACTCCTGCATCCGGGGTTTTGTCCATGACTCTTTCCCTTGCTGGAGGCGCAAGGCGAGGATGAGCCCGCGGTGGTGGTCCTGCGCGAGTGGGATGAGACTCTGATGTCTTTTAGCCATCGGATTTCTTCCTCTCAAAATAAAAACTCCCCCTTCGATAGGTCGGAGGAGGAGGGGTACGTAACATGCAACTCGCCTATGTGCGTTCGTTCATCGGTATCCATTTCCGTTCACCGTAGCCCTGATAGATCTGACGCGGGCGGGCGATTTTTTGCTCCGCGTCGTCAATATGCTCAATCCATTGAGCAAGCCAGCCGACCGTGCGCGGTATCGCAAAGAGAACGGGGAAAAAATCAAGAGGAAATCCCATGGCCTGATAAATAAGGCCGGAGTAGAAATCCACGTTCGGATAGAGCTTTCGCTTCACAAAATATTCGTCTTCGAGGGCAATGCGTTCGAGCTCCAGCGCAATGTCGAGTTTCGGATTCTTTCCCGTTACTTCGAACACCTCATAGGCCAATTTTTTAATCACTTTTGCGCGTGGGTCGTAGTTCTTATAGACGCGGTGGCCGAAGCCCATCAGACGCCCCTTACCTTCCTTCACATCCTTGATAAACCCGGGGATATTCTTCACGGAGCCAATCTGGTCCAGCATATGGAGGACAGCCTCGTTGGCACCGCCGTGGAGGGGTCCCCAGAGGGCAGCGGCAGCAGCGGCGCATGCAGAATACGGGTCGACGTGCGAACTCCCGACGCCTCTCATCACGTTCGTGCTGCAGTTTTGCTCGTGGTCTACGTGTAGAATGAACAAAACCGTCAGAGCATGTTCGAGCTTTGGGTTGACGGTATACCGTGTTTCTCCGATCTTGAACATCATCTGGAGAAAGTTGCCGGCGTACGTCAACTCATTGTCGGGATAGATATAAGGCATCCCCTTCGTATGGCGATAGGCAAAAGCTGCGATTGTTGGGACCTTGCCGATCAGACGGTAGATCTGTTTCCGGCGGGTTTCCGGTTCAAAAATGTTTATCGCTTCGGGATAAAAGGTCGATAGTGCTGAGATGGTACTGATAAACATCCCCATAGGGTGGGCGTCGTATCGGAATGCTTCCATCAGCTTCTTGATATTCTCGTGGACGAGGGTATGGACGCGAATATTCTGGCGCCACTGTTCGCGCTGCGATTGGTTGGGGAGCTCGCCGTACAGAAGCAGGTAGGCTACTTCAAGAAACGACGTCGAGTTCTCGGCGAGCTGTTCGATGGGGTACCCTCGATGGCGTAGGATTCCCTTATCACCGTCGATGAACGTGATCTTGCTCTTGACGGATGCGGTATTCATGAACGCCGGGTCATAACTCATCATGCCAAAGTCGCTATCCTTCACCTTGATTTGGCGCAAATCCACTGCCCTGATCGTGTCATGTTCGACGGGGATATTGTACTTTTTTCCGGTGCGGTTATCGACAATGGTGATCGTATCAGGCATAGATGCTCCTAGGAACGATGGGCGGGCTTATCAGAGACTCTCATGAGTTGTGAAAGTAACAAAAAAATCCGCTAATGTTCCACAGAAATCCTGCGCGATACGCAGCAGTGAGTGGAGTATTTGGCGGGAACAAAAAAGCGGCCAGTTTCGTTATATACATTGGAGCCACTCGTTCCAGGAGAAGACGGGTGAGTTCCATTACAGCCTCCCTGACCCCGGCGCTCGGTAGGTGCGTCGGGGTTTTTATTTCTCATTGGTGATGAAATTTCGGAGGAGTGAGGACCGGCTCGCCGGTAATTGCAGCACGAACTGAAGAACGTTTTACCCCTGCTGAACCCTTTTGACTTCTTCGTCCGTCAACTGCCGCGATGCACCGACTGGGAGCCCATCCAACGTGAGAAAACCGATTGTTATTCGAACAAGCCGGAGTGTGGGATGGCCTACCGCGGCGGTCATTTTTCGAATTTGACGATTCCTTCCTTCCCGCAGCACAAGCTCAAGCCACCGAACCGGAACGGTCTTGCGAAATCGAATCGGAACGGCTCGCGGCGCGAGAGGCGGGTCCGAATCAAGGAGTCGCGCCTCTGCAGGTTTCGTCCTCCGGCCATCGATGACAACCCCTCTTCGAAGTCGCTCAAGCGAGGCGTCATTGGGAACTCGCTCAACCTGAACCCAATACGTTCGAGGGTGTTCGAATTTTGGGTCGGTCCAGCGATGGTTGACTTCGTTGTCGTTCGTGAGCAGGAGGAGCCCTTCGCTTTCTGCGTCGAGTCTGCCGACGGGGTACACCTCACGCGGAAAGGGGCCGAAGTCTTTCAGCGTCGGGTGTTTTCCATCCGGAGAGAATTGGGAGAGAACGCCGTAGGGTTTGTGGAAGAGATAGTAGTACTTCATGAGCCGGAGGGAAACAAAAATCCCCCGGTTGATGCCGAGGGATTGTTGGCTTGTTTTTTCAAGAGGGTGCTTAACTTACGTCCGCAATTTCTTCCCCTTCCTCCTTCAACTCATCTCCGCCCTTCAATTTAGTTGAATCGACGAATTCCAGTACATCTTTCTTCTTGTTGAATTTCACCCGAACCTTGCTTCCCTGCACGAATGTCCCTTTCAATATTTCTTCGGCCAGGGTATCCTCAACATATTTCTGCACTGCGCGGCGCAACGGACGGGCTCCGAAGGCAGGGTCAAAACCCTTCTCTGCGAGGAATTCCTTCGCAGCCTTGGAGATCTCGATGGAAATTCCCATCGAATTCATTCTGCCTAAGAGGTCCTTTGCAGCAATGTCGATAATCTGGAACAGATGGGAACGTTCGAGGCGGCGGAAAATGATCGCATCATCGACACGGTTCAGGAACTCCGGATTAAACACGCGTTTGAGCGCATCCTCGATACTTCCCTTCATCACGTCATGTTTGTCCTTGTCACTGTCGGTCCCGAATCCGAATCCCCCTGAAATCTTGATATCCCGTGATCCGATGTTGGATGTCATGATAAGGATCGTATTCTTGAAATCAACGCGGCGGCCAAGACTGTCTGTCAGGATACCGTCATCCAACACCTGTAAGAGAATGTTGAAAACGTCCGGATGCGCTTTTTCAATCTCGTCCAGTAGCACGACCGAGTACGGCTTCCGGCGCACTTTTTCGGTGAGTTGTCCCCCTTCCTCATAGCCGACGTATCCCGGTGGTGCACCGACAAGACGGGAGACTGAGAACTTTTCCATGTACTCGCTCATATCGATCCGTATGAGGGCTTCATCCGAATCAAACAAGTAGCGTGCGAGCGCCTTGGCCATTTCGGTTTTCCCCACACCGGTCGGGCCGAGGAAAATGAAAGAGCCTATCGGCCGTCGGGGATCTTTCAGACCTGCACGAGCCCGTCGTATTGCCTTCGTAAGTTTTTCTATCGCTTCATCTTGTCCGACAACCCTTGTCTTAAGAGCGTCCTCCATCTTCAAAAGTTTCTCAGATTCGGTCTGTGCAACCTTTTGTACCGGAATGCCTGTCATCATGGAGACGACCGAAGCGCAATCCTCCTCTGAGACTTCGTACACCGTGTCCTGCGCTTTCAATTCCCACTCGCGCTTTGCAATCTCAAGGTCGCTAAGAAGTTTCTTCTCGAGGTCACGGAGTCTGGCCGCTTCTTCAAAATTTTGATTTTTCACGACCTGGTTCTTCGATTGCCGGATCTTTTCGATTTCCTCCTCGAGCTGAAGCACTTCCTTCGGAACTTTGATGTTGGCAAGGTGCACTCGTGAACCCGCCTCGTCCATGACGTCGATTGCTTTGTCCGGCAGGTAACGGTCGGTGATGTAGCGGTCGCTCAAACGCACTGCCGCATCGATGGCCTGAGTCGTATACCGAACGCCGTGGTGCTCCTCGTACTTGTGTTTGATGTTCTCGAGGATCTGTATCGTCTCGTCGACGGTCGTCGGGTCCACCATGATTTTTTGGAAGCGTCTGTCGAGGGCTCCGTCTTTCTCGATGAACTGACGGTATTCGTCGAGTGTCGTCGCGCCGATGCACTGCAGGTCTCCCCGGGCCAGAGCCGGTTTGAACATATTCGAAGCGTCGAGCGAACCGCTGGCCCCGCCGGCGCCGACGATGGTGTGCAGCTCATCAATGAATAAAA
>JBGOVN010000280.1:0-3008 GCA_041478155.1 Bacteroidota bacterium
GACCACTCCGGTTTTTCGTGGAAGAACATCCTTCGTCTCAACTTCGTGACGTACAACAGCCAGGACATCGACGGCGAGATTTACATTCCCCGTTCCAGCCCGCTTACCTCCGATTTGCGATACGGGAAGTATTCCCTCGAAGGAATGAATGGAGCTTTGGAGCTATCGGGGCAGAGCAATACACTAAGCCTGAAGAACTGTGCTCTCGTCGGCAAGGTCCGAAACGACTACGGCAAGACCTCGCTCGAACATTGCGGCGGCGACCTTGCGCTCGAATCAAAGAGTTCGACAGTGTCGGTCGAGGACTTCAACGGCCCCATCGACATCGCGGCCGATTACTCCTCGATTCATGCGTCAGGAATTACGGAGCAGGCGCATATCACGGGGAAGAGCGGAGAATTGAATTTCGAGAACATTGGAGGTAACCTTTCCGTGGACGCGGATTACTGCACGATCGTCGCCTCGCAAATCAAAGGATTCGTGACGATTCGCTCGACGAGTGGAAAAGTCCGTGTCAAACAGGTGGACGGCATTCTTGTCGATGCGCCGTATACCGACATACGCATCGCGTCGGTCAGCGGCATTGCCCGGAAGCTGATCTCCGTGAAGGATCAATCGGGAAGAATTGAAATCTCTGACGCTGTGGGAGATGTAGCGATCGATGATTCCTTCTCGACGATAGAGCTCTCAAACATACGAGGGGATGTCCAGGTTGCGACGAAAAGCTCCGCCGTACGGGCCTACAAGTTGTCCGGGAACTGGACCTCCAAGACCGAGTACTCGAGCATTTCCCTTGAACAAGTGTCCGGGCAAAATATTTCTGTGACCAACAAAGGCAGCCACGTTGATGTTCAACTGTTGGTAAAACCGGCAACCGTCGAAATCATGAACGAATACGGGAACATCGACCTTTCGTTTCCCGACTTCTCGGGTACTGTTCGGATGAAGGCAACGTACGGACAAATAAAGACGAACCTTAAGGTTCAATTGGAGGAGTTAGGCGGGAGCGCATTAGCAACGGGAAGAATTGGATCGAGGGAGGGCAGGATCAACATCGAAACCACGTCGGGAAATATCAACGTGACGCAATCAAAATTCTAGGTATCGTTTCAGGAATCGGCCGGTGTGCGACTGCGGTGAGCGAGCAATTTCTTCGGGCGTGCCGGTCGCAACGATCTTCCCTCCGGCGTCGCCGGCCTCCGGGCCAAGGTCGATAACAAAGTCTGCGCACTTGATAACGTCGATGTTATGTTCGATAACAACGATCGAATGGCCGGCGGCCAGAAGCGCGTCGAAACAGCGAAGAAGCTTCGCAATATCGTCAAAGTGCAATCCCGTCGTCGGTTCGTCAAAAATGAACAGTGTCCGTCCCTCTGAGTCCGACGCGGTAAGGTGGTTCGCAAGCTTGATGCGTTGAGCTTCCCCGCCCGATAGTGTTGTGGCAGGTTGACCGAGCCGAACGTAACCGAGACCCACGTCGTCCAGAACACGCAACTTCTTCGCCACACGATTCCCCGCCGGCGTCTGGCCGAAGAACTCGACCGCTTCGGTCACCGTCATGGAAAGGATATCGGTGACGTTTTTCCCGCGGTATTCGACATCCAGCACTTCCTGTTTGAAGCGCTTCCCTTTGCAAGACTCGCATGTAAGGTACACATCGGCAAGGAATTGCATCTCGATTTTCTGCACTCCATCCCCTTCGCAGGTTTCGCACCTCCCGCCCGGGACATTAAAGGAAAAATGTCCTGGCTTGAAACCGCGTACTTTTGCTATGGACGTGTTCGCCAGGAGTTCGCGGATACCGTCGAAGACCTTGATATACGTGATCGGATTCGAACGGGGGCTGCGTCCAATCGGCGACTGGTCGACAAGTTCGACCCTTTCGATTTCTTCCCCGCCTTCTATGGATTTAAACTTTCCGACAGTGCCGTCGAACAGCCCCTTCTGCTTCTGGACGCCTGCGTACAGAACGTCGTGTACGAGCGTGCTCTTTCCCGAGCCGCTTACGCCGGTAATGCAGACGAAAAGGTTAAGAGGAATCCTGATATCGATGTTCTGGAGATTATTTGCCGAGGCGCCCTTGATGAACAACGATCTGTCTGAATCCTGCCTTCTTGATTTCGGTAGCGGGATTGAAAGATTCCTGTTCAGGTATTGAGCCGTGAGGGAAGTCGGATGAGTTAACAGTTCTGCGAGAATTCCACAGAAAACCACCTCGCCGCCGTGTTCTCCAGCTTTGGGCCCCATGTCGACAACGATGTCCGCCTCGCGAATCATCTCTTCGTCGTGTTCAACAACGAGCACTGTGTTGCCGATGTCCCGCAGCGATTTCAGAATTTTTATAAGCCTCGCGTTGTCTCTGGGATGCAAGCCAATGCTCGGCTCGTCAAGCACATAGAGAGAACCCATGAGCGACGACCCCAGGGATGTCGCGAGGTTGATGCGCTGCGACTCACCGCCGGAGAGGGTCATGGTCAACCGATCCAGCGTCAGGTATCCGATGCCAACATCGTTCAGGAACTTCAACCGCTTTCGTAATTCTTGAAGGATCCTTTTCGCAACATCCACTTCATATTTCGTCAAGGACAACTTATCAAAAAAATCCTGCGCCCGGGCGATTGTCATTCTCACGACGTCGTGGATCGTCTTCTCTCCAACACGAATATTGAGTGCCTCCGGCCGAAGCCGCGAACCCCCGCACTCATCGCACGTCGTATAGCCGCGGAAACGGCTGAGGAAGACGCGGTAATGAATCTTGTACGACTTTCGTTCAATGAACTTGAAGAACCGGTTGATGCCGTCAAAACCGTCGGCTCCGTCCATAACAACGGCAAGCTGTTCGGCTGTCAGATCTTTAAACGGTACGTCGACTGGGACTCCCAACTTCTTTGCGATTCCAAAGAGGTCGGAGAGGTTTTCGCGCCAGCGTGGAAATGTCCATGGGAGAATTGCCCCCTGCCTGATCGATTTCAGGGAATTGGGAACGACGAGGTTCATGTCGATACCGA
>JBGOVN010000010.1:0-12125 GCA_041478155.1 Bacteroidota bacterium
ACACTTCTTGAGGAGGGAGGGACGGTCGTTCAGGAAACGCTCTTGTGGGACTCGGGCAAGGGGGCCGCAGTTCCAATGCGTTCGAAGGAGGAGGCACATGATTATCGCTACTTTCCCGAGCCGGACCTCGTGCCGGTTCTCGTCGACGAGGCATGGATTAGTCAGGCGAGAAAAGTGCTTCCCGAATTTCCCACTCAACGCAGGGATCGCTACATCAAAGAGTTCAAACTACCGAAGTATGACGCCGACGTGTTGACAACCGAAAAAAGCCTCGCCGACTATTTTGAAGAAACCGTCTCCCACCTGGAAAAGAAGAACGTCGATACGTACAAGCTTGCCAGTAACTGGACGATGACCGACGTTCTGAGAGTAACGAAGGAGCGGCATGTCGAACTCCGGGATTTTCCGATTCCCCCCAAGCGTCTCTCTGACATGATCAATTTGATTGTCGATGGAACGATCAGCGGAAAGATTGCAAAGGATGTCTTCGAAGAAATGCTCAAGACGAATGACGCGCCACGAATGATTGTGGAGAAGAAGGGACTGACGCAGGTGAGTGATGAAGGAGCAATCGAAAAAGTCATCGATACGATCCTCGCGGCCAATAAGGAGCAAATTCAGAAATATCTGGATGGAAAAAACCAGGTGTTTGGATTCTTTGTGGGTGAGACGATGAAGGTGATGAAGGGAAAGGCGAATCCGAAGATTGTCAATGACCTTCTCAAAAGAAAGTTGGATGCGATGAAGGGAGAGAGATAACGCCGTGCATTTTCGATTGTCAATTTCCAATTGCCAATTAGCGAGCGGTAATCTCAACCGTGTAAGAATTCACCTTTCTTTGCTTCACATCTCACGTTTCACATTTTACCCTTCACTCATCACACTTTACGTCTCACTTATCACATATCACTTTTTCCTTGTTCTCACCAATTCCATAATCCTCCCACGTCACACTATCCTCTTTGCGAAAACTTATGCGACCGAAAGTTATTGCCGGTAATTGGAAAATGTTCAAGGATGCTTCCGAGTCTGCAGAGCTGTTGAAGGGGCTTGTCTCGAGTATTCCTGCATCTCTAAGTGCGACGAAGGTTGTCGTGTGCCCTCCGTTCACGTCCCTGGGACTCGCGCAACAGATTCTGAAGGGAAGTCCGATCGAGCTTGGGGCGCAGAACATGCATACAGAAGACGAAGGCGCCTACACCGGAGAGATTTCTCCCAAGATGCTTCGTTCGTTTGGGTGTCGTTACGTCATTCTCGGCCACTCCGAACGGCGCGCTTATTTCGGCGAAACGAATGAGACTATCAATAAGAAAGCGAAGAAGGCGATTGCTTCCGGTTTGATCCCGATAGTCTGCGTCGGGGAGACGCTCCAGGAGCGTGAAAAAAATATTACCGATATGGTCGTTTCTGTTCAGGTGAAAGCTTGTCTCCTTGGCATTCCGTCGGCTGATGTGGAGAAGATCGTTATAGCCTACGAACCCGTATGGGCGATCGGCACCGGCAAGACTGCCACGCCGCAACAAGCACAGGGGGTGCACCAGCTTATTCGGAAGCTCATCGGACAGATTTACAGCTGGCCGGTGGCGGAGCAAATTGTAATTCAGTATGGAGGAAGTGTGAAGCCGGAGAACGCCGCGGAAATTCTCCAGCAGGCAGATGTCGATGGTGCACTCGTCGGTGGCGCCTGTCTCAAAGTCGACTCGTTTCTTCCAATTATTCAAGCGGCATTGCGCGGGTAATTGCCGCGACTGGACTTCCTCCGTTTTCTCATCCTTTTTCCTTAAGAGGCTTGCCTAACCGTTTCACTCGCAAGGCCTTACGTCTCTCGCGAGGCCGAATTATTGAGGTTTTCCATTGCTTTCCCCTCATTTTTGTATTATATTTGTGCCAATTTGCGGGGAGTAGGCCGAACGGCCAACCCCATTGTCGCATATCCCCTGCGCACTGAATTGACAAGAAAACCCTATAGTAGTTCGATCCTCCTTCTTTGTTCCCTTTTTCTTCAGTTTTGCCTCAGTTTTCCGCTTTCCTCCCAGCCGAAAATTTTTGAAAACGGACGTCCTTCCGTGGCGGGGGAAGACGTCGGTGTTGAAGTTGACTCGCCCACAAGGAAAAAAATCGACCTCGCCGGAACGTGGACGTACTCACTCGACCGCGAGACTTGGACCGAGGTAAAGGTTCCGAGCTCGTTCGATTTTGAAGGGAAGATCGTATTCCGAAAGAAGTTTACCCTCGATGAACCTCTCCTCCGTTCTTCGGTGTTCAAGTTCATCTCACTCGGAATCAATCACGAGTGCGAAGTGTATGTGAACGATATTTTCATCGGGAAACACGTTGGGGGTTTCACGACGGTCGAATTCGACATACCCGATGAGGCTCTGCAGCTCGGACCGGAAAACACGATTCAGATCACCGTCTCGAACGTGTTAAATAGTCGTTCCACGATTCCTCTCCGTAAGCAAGTCTGGGAGTGGCGGAGTTACGGCGGACTTGTCCGCGACGTCTACCTTCTCGCGACGCCCCGGGTTTGGATTTCCAGTGTTTCAGTTCGTCCCACGGTCGACGACGAAATGAAACATGGCAACGTCCTCGTGAGCGCAACACTGAGTGACAGAGCGCCTGTGGACACGGCAGTCGGAAAACAGAAACCGCCGGCGTACGCTCTCGCCCTCGAACTCTATGACAAACTCTCCAGAACGCTCGTTGCCCAGTCTGCGGCGATTCCTGTCACGGTCGAACTGAACAAGGAACGTGTGGCCGAGCTCGCCGTCCAGGTGAACTCGCCGAAGCTTTGGAGTCCGGAGGTGCCGGAGCTGTATCTTGTGCGCGCAACGCTGACGCGCGTCGACGGGAAACAGAAAACAATGATTGACCAGTGTTCGCGAGTCGTCGGATTCATCAAACGGGCGACGGAGAAGGGCTCCATCATTGTCAACGGTGCTCCTGTTGTGCTCAAAGGGGTCGTCTGGCATGAAGACCATCCCCGCGACGGCGCTTCTCTGACGTACGAACAGATGGAAAAAGATTTGGTGCTCATCAAATCGCTCGGTGCGAACGCCGTCCGGTTTGCCTTCCATCCGCCGCATCCCTACGTCGTCGGACTTTGCGCCCGCTACGGATTGTTTGCCCTGGAAGAACTTCCGTTGTGTCATGCTCCCGTCGACATTCTCTCGGATGAAACGTATCAGAACGAGCTTGAAGCGTACGCCCATGACATGATTGCTCGAGACGCCGACAATCCCGCCGTCCTCGCATGGGGCCTCGGAGATGGTTTCGATTCTGCGAGCTGGCGTTCGATCGCTTTCGTCAAGCGCCTGGCCGCCGCGATGCGGGCAGTCGACTCACGGCCGATCTACTACGGCTCCCGCATGATTGAGAATGATGTTGCCGCCACCTCGGTGGATTTTGCCGCAGTCGATATCTCATCGGTCGACCTCAAGAGTTTCAGACGATTGCTGTTGGGATGGAAGAAAAATCACGAAGCTCAACCGGTCATCCTCCTCAGTTACGGCAAGGAAGTCGACCACATGAATCGGAACGGGCGAAGCGATCCGATGTCGCAGGAATCGCAGGCGTATTTTTTTTTCCAGCAGTTCGCCGTTGTGCGCGAACTTGGGATTGCGGGAAGCTTCATCTCCTCATTCGCGGACTGGCGTGGTGACCGCCCGGTCATGAGCGTCAACGTTGCGGACCATTATCTTCATCCAGTCGGATTGATGAACTATGACCGTGAGAAGAGGCTCTCGTACGACATGGTGCGGACCTTGTATAACGACGAGAAAATCAGCGCCATCCCCGTCGGAAATTACCGCGCGACGTTCCCTGCGGCCCACGTCCTCTCCGGCCTGTTCGTGATCATGCTCGTCGGCTACCAATACACCTACAACAGACGTTTCGGGGAGGCCGTCAAACGCGCTTTTCTCCGATCATACAATTTTTTTGCGGACCTGCGAGACCTCCACGCTGTTTCGGTCTTCCAGACTCTCTTGCTGGCATTCGCCATTTCGGTGACGCTTGCCGTCATCGTCTCCAGTTTTCTCTATCACTTTCGCGCCGACCGTTTCGCTGACTACGTCTTAACCTACATCGTGGTTTCCGACTATGGGAAGGAGCAGCTCATCAATGCCGCCTGGCACTCGTTGGCTGGAATAGCGATGTTCACCGGGTTGTGGTTCATCTCGTTCGCCGCCGTCACACTTCTCATCTTGATATGCGCTGTTGTTTTCAGAAAAAAAATTTCCTGGTTTCACGCCTACTCAGTCACCGTATGGGGAGCGATGCCGTTGATCCTCCTCAGTCCCGTTGCAATGAGTTTGTTCAAGGTTATGGAGAATCCCCTTTACGTCATTCCTTCTTTCATCGTTGTCCTCCTGTTCGTATTCTGGGTGGGCATTCGAATACTTAACGGCGTTTCGGTGATATTCGATACGAGTCCGACAAAGACCTACCTCTGGGGCACGCTCATCATTATGCTCCTTCTCGGCGGGGGCGCATTCTACTATGATTCCAACTATGCGACAGGCTCGTACGTCCGGTTTGTTGCGCACGTTGCCATGAGTGCTCGCTAATGTATTTATCGAAGCTTGAAATATTCGGATTCAAGTCCTTCGCACAGAAGGTCAACATCGAGTTCGATTCCGGGCTCACTGCGATCGTTGGCCCCAACGGCTGCGGGAAGACGAATGTCGTCGATGCACTGCGCTGGGCGCTCGGCGAACAGCGTCCGACAACATTGCGCTCGGATAAGATGGAGGATGTGATCTTTAACGGCACGAAATCTCGCAAACCTCTGAACGTGGCGGAAGTGTCAATCACGATAGAAAACACGAAAGGAATTCTTCCGGTCGAGTTTTCCGAAGTGACCGTAACGCGCAGGGTTTTCCGCTCCGGCGAGAGCGAGTACTATCTCAACAAAACGCTCTGCAGGTTGAAGGATATTCGCGACCTGTTTATGGATACCGGCATGGGCTCGGACGCGTACTCGGTGATCGAACTGAAAATGGTGGAGAGCATTCTGAGCGACAACTCTGACGAACGCAGAAGGTTGTTCGAGGAGTCGGCAGGCGTCACGAAGTACAAACATCGCGTAAAAGAAGCGTTGCGAAGGCTCGACACTGTGAGGATGGACTTGACCCGCGTCAACGACAACGTGCGAAACGTGGAGAAGGCTGTCAATGCTCTCGAACGGCAGGCACAGAAGGCTGAAAAATACAACGAGCTTGTTAAAGAGCTTCAGGTGCTTGAGACGGACCTCCTGGCAAGAGAGTATTCGAGTGTGGTCTCCAAGATCGACCCTCTGCGGGAACAGCTCTCAGTCGCCGTGACGGAGAAGACACGTTTGGAAGTTGAAGTGAAACAAGAGGAAGCCTTGTTGGATGTCTTGCGGACGGAGCTGCAGGAACTCGAGGAGGCTCTCAAAGCAGCCCAGGACGACCTCTCGAACCGGCAAACGCGCATTCACGAGCTTGAACAGCGTCAGGCCACTGAAGCCGAACGCCGCCGGTCGCTGGTCTCCAACATTGAGCGCTCCCGGAGAGAAATCCTCGACCTCGAACAACAGAGGGCCGACCTTGGCCTTCGGCAACAAGAACTTACCCGGGATCTTGCAGTGGTTCGGAATAACGTTCGGTCGGCTGAGGAATCCTACCGAGCGAAGAAATCTGGACTGGATGTATTGGAAGTCCAACTCAACTCGAAAAAATCGGAGCTCAAAACAAGTCAGGATCAAATACTGGTGCAACTGCACGAACTCTCTGATTTTCGGAACAGGGAAAACCGGGCAAAAGGGCGCGTTGAAAATATCCGCGGCAGGATCGGTTATACTTCCGAGGAAAACCACGTGTTCCAGAAGGATATCGCGACGAACGACGAGCTCATCGCCCGTTTGACGGCAGAGAATAAGGACCTTCGGAGGTCGTTCGCCGAGGCAGAAGTCCGGACGCACCAGATGGAAGACTACAAGCAGGAGCTGCAGCACGATATCGACAAGCTCCATCATCGTGATATCGATGCCTTGGGAGAAATAGAACGGAAGAACGCGCGAATCGAATTCCTGAAAGGACTCGTCGAGAGCTACGATGGATATTCCGAGGGCGTCCGGTTCCTGATCACCAACAACGAATGGAGTTCGCAAATCCAGACGACCGTCGGCGAAGCTCTGAGCTCCGACCCGCGCTATCGCGTGGCGATCGAAACTGCACTCGGAGAAGCGGCGGGATACGTCGTCGTCGAAAATGTCGAACAGGCGTATGCCGCGATGGACTTCCTCAAAAAGAATGAAAAAGGCAAGGCGACATTCATTTGCCTCAACAGGCTCCCGCAAGTCGCAAATCATCGTCTGCCGCTCGAGGCATCGGGAGTGTTCGGCTGGGCGAACAGCCTCGTGCAATTTGAAGGTCGGTACGAACCGCTCTTTAATTTTCTTCTTGACGAAACCCTCGTTGTTGAGACCGTTTCCGTTGCACACGGTCTCGTTGTCTCGCAGCCGAACCTTCGATGCATAACGCTGGAAGGCGAGATCGTCACCGGAAGAGGAGTTATGCGGGGTGGCAGCATGCGTCAGGATGAGGGCAGGCACATAAGTAAAAAATCCCAACTCGAAGAATTGACGGAAGATCTTCGGGGCCTGAAGGAGAAGCACGGCAGAATCAGACAAGAGCTTGAGAAAAAAGTTGAAGAACTCGAAACGCTCGACTTGAAAAAATTGACTGAGGACGCGCGGTCGATCGAGCAGCAAAAAACTTCCGTGGAAGTCCGCATAGCCCAGCTCGAATTTGAAAAGAAGCGGGCGCAGGAGAACATCGATCGAAACCAAGGGGAGGCGGATAAGCTTACGATTGAGGTGAATGCGCTGAAGTCGGAGTTGGACGACCTCGTCCCGGCGCTCGAAAACCTCGAACGGGTGAAAGCACAGACCGAACGCACTGTCGGCGTCCTGACGAGCGAACTCGAAACGGTCGAAGCTTTCTGGAACGAATCTTCACGTCTGACGAACGAGGCGAACGTTGCGGTCCTATCTCTGAAATCGGAAGAACGGAGCATTCTTCAGTCTGCCGAGCATGCCGCGGCGACTGTCCAATCCATTACGTCTTCGATCGAACACCGCGTTGGCGAGATTACGTCTGCGAACAAAGAGATCGATCAGATTGACAGCAGCAGGAACGATGGTGAGGAACAACTACTGGCACTGCGCAAGGATTTTGACGCCGTCATCGGACGAAAAAAGACTGTCGACAAGGAGTATTCGGGCAAGCGGACTGTGATCCATGAGATTGAATTGAAACTGAAAGATGAGCGATTGAAGCAGGAGGGATCCCTCAAAGCCGCTCACGACCTGGAATTCAAGATCCAGGAGCTCTCCTTGAAGGGTGAGAATCTCAAGGCGAGGGCGAAAGAAAAATTTGAAATCGACCTCCAGCCGCGCAAATTTGCCGATGCAGAAGGGTTTGATTTCACCGCTGCCCGGGATGCAGTCGACAAACTCAACGATAAGATCAGAAGCCTGGGAGCCGTCAATTTCGCAGCCTTCACTGAGTATAAGAGCGAAAAAGAGCGCCTCGACTTTGTCGCGGCCCAGCGCGACGATTTGTTCGAGTCTGAAAAAACTCTTTTAACGACGATCGACGAAATCAACACAACCGCACAGAAACAATTCCTGGAAACGTTTGACCTGATTCGCGACAATTTCATTACGACGTTCAAAGGACTCTTCGACGAGGGAGATGAATGCGACCTGCGGCTTGAAGAAGGAGTCGACCCGTTGGAGTCACGCATCGAGATAATCGCAAAGCCGCGCGGCAAACGGCCGACCTCCATCGACCTGCTTTCTGGTGGCGAGAAGACCCTGACAGCAATTGCGCTCTTGTTCGCAATCTACCTTGTCAAACCGAGTCCGTTTTGCATCCTCGATGAAGTCGACGCGCCGCTCGACGATACGAACATCGACCGTTTCACACGTATTCTGAAGAAATTCTCGGACAACACTCAGTTCGTCGTGGTTACCCACAACAAGCGGACGATGGAAGCCGCGAATGCAATGTACGGCGTGACGATGGAGGAGGAAGGAATATCGAAGCTCGTTTCTGTGAAGTTCAACGAGCAGGTTGAAAAGAACTGACCGATGGTGCGAGTGTTTTGCGATTTTGACGGGACCGTGTGTCAGACCGATGTTGGAAGGACGCTGTTCAAGACATTTGTCGGCGAGGCAAAGGCCGGCGAAATAGTCCAACGTTATTTTAGCGGAGAGATTTCTGCGCGTGAATCGCTCCGAAGAGAATGTTCCGCAGTTGCGCCGCTCCCCGTCTCTCGACTTGAAGCATTCGTGGATCAGTTCTCCGTAGATAGATTCTTCCGGCCGTTCGTCGACTTTTGCCGTGCTGCGGAAATTCCAGTGATGATCCTCAGTGATGGGCTCGATTTTTACGTCGAAAGAATCCTCCATGCCGGCGGCCTCGGCCATCTTCCCTGGTATGCAAACCATCTTGAATTGAAAAAGGAGGGAGACCTGGTGCGGCTCGAGGTTTCATTCCCGTATGCCGACTCCGAGTGTGAGCAATGCGGAAACTGCAAGCGAAATCATATTCTCACCGGGAGCGCCGATGAGGACATCATCGTGTATGTCGGCGACGGAATCTCGGACCGATGTCCGATTCGGTATGCCGACGTCGTATTCGCCAAATCCGGTCTGATACAATACTGCCAGCAGGCGAACATCAGCTATTTTGACTTCGAACACTTTGGTGACGTCCAAAGCCGCCTGGGGACACTACTCCGGGACCGACGACTGAAGAAACGTCGTGAGGCCGAGATGGCACGGCGCGACCTCTTCATGCAAGGATAGCGGCGAGTTGCGGCAAAACCTCTTTCGATATCGCAGCTACACGCCCATCCCTTTTGTGGTGGTTATGCTCCTGTTCGCACAACCAACCACCGTGTCGTTGCTGATAGGCGGTGGGCTGGCACTGGCCGGAGAATTCATCCGCTCTTGGGGCGTTGCCTATGCCGGAAGTTTGACGCGAGTGACCGGGGGAGTCGGTGCCCCGGAGGTGATCGTTGCGGGCCCGTTTGCTCATGTACGGAACCCCCTCTACCTCGGCAATGTAATCATGTACATTGGTATCGCCATCATGTCCCACGCACTCTTTCCGTGGCTGACGCTGTTCGCATTTATTTTTTTTGTCTTCCAGTACACGATGATTATTTCCCTTGAGGAGGATTTTCTGGAGAAAGAATTCGGAGCAGGATACCTCGAATTCAAGAAAAACGTCCCGCGTTTTATTCCCCGGCTGCTGCCCTACGAATCGCCGGCTCAGGCGACCCAACTGCCGCGATGGCTTGAGGCGATGAAATCCGAGCTCAGGACGCTCCAGGCGTTTGGTCTCGTGACCATTGTCCTTCTGGTTCTTTGGTATCGAGGATGATTCAAAGGGTCATGATCATTGCCGGAGAAGCCTCCGGCGATCTGCACGGCTCCGGCGTCGTGCGCGAACTGAAACGAAAACGGCCCGACCTCGATATCTATGGCGTTGGCGGGGACAAGATGAAAATGGAAGGGATGGACCTCATCTATAACATCCGCGAGCTCGGATTTATGGGATTCGTCGAGGTGTTGAAACATCTTCCGTTCCTGAACGCGATGGAACGGGCGCTGGAACAGATTCTGCGATTCAAGAAGCCCGACGTCGTCGTCTTGATCGATTATCCGGGGTTCAACCTGCGGTTTGCGCGAACGGCAAAACGTCACGGCATCAAAGTCGTCTACTATATCAGCCCTCAAGTCTGGGCTTGGCACAAGTCACGTGTGAAGAAAATGCGCAACATCGTCGACAAGATGCTCGTCATTTTCCCGT
Organism: Bacteroidota bacterium; assembly: GCA_041478155.1. Classification (GTDB taxonomy): domain Bacteria; phylum Bacteroidota; class Ignavibacteria; order UBA10030; family UBA10030; genus JBGOVN01. Next base: position 9,849 of record JBGOVN010000010.1, read on the forward strand.
TCGAAGTCGAATTCTATCGGCAAGAAGGAATCGACGTCGAGTTCGTCGGCCATCCTCTGTTAGAGGTGCTCGAGGCGCAAATGGATAAAAAGAGCTTTTTCAAACGATACGGACTCGAGCCCGGGAAGAAATTGATCGGACTCCTTCCGGGAAGTCGAAAACAGGAAATCGAAAACATCTTCCCGACCATGGTCTCGTCTGCGAGAGCTCTGGCCTCTGAGGACGAGTGCGAAGTTGCGGTTGGCGTGGCTCCATCGCTAGAAGAAAAATACTTTCAGACGCTTTTCCGGGTCAAGGACATGCATTTGATCAAGGGAGCGACGTACGACCTCATGAAGCACGCCGACTTCGCGCTCGTTACCTCAGGAACAGCGACACTTGAGACGGCCTGCTTTCAAACACCAATGTTTGTCGTCTACAAGACGTCGTGGCTGACCTATCTGCTCGGGCGCCTCCTCGTGCGCGTGAATAATATCGGCCTGGTCAACATCGTCGCAGGGAAACGGATCGTCCCCGAATTCATCCAATACAAGGCGACAGTCAGGAATTTGGTGAAGGAGGGAAAACGACTGTTGGGGGATGAGAGTCGTCTCGAGACGATGAAATCGGAACTCTCGAGAGTCCGTGGGTTGCTTGGTACCGTCGGCGCTTCGAGGCGTGTCGCGGAATCAATTCTGCAGATGGCGTGAGTGTGCGCCATCTTCGCTTGCTGCTGTTGCCGCTCTCGCTGGTGTACGGTACCGGAGTCTTCCTGCGGAACTGGCTTTTCGATAAAGGAGTGCTCAAGACCAACCGTGTGAAGATTCCTGTCATCTCGGTCGGAAACATCTCTACCGGCGGCACCGGCAAAACGCCATTCGTTGAGTTGTTGGCCGGGAAACTGAAAGCCCAGAAGAAAAAGGTCGCGATCCTGAGTCGCGGGTACGGAAGGAAATCTCGCGGTTATCTTGTCGTGAGTAACGGACGCCAGCAATGCGCAGAGGCGTGGAAAGCAGGAGATGAGGCGAGCCAGCTCGCGGCAAAACTCGACGGAGTTGTCGTAATCGTAGACGAACAACGCACTCGCGGCGCTCATCATGCGCTCGACGATTTTCAAGCACAGGCGATAATTCTTGACGATGGTTTTCAACATCGGTACCTGCATCGAGACCTCGACATCGTGTTGATGACTGCGGATGAAATTATCGAAGGCGATTTTCTTCTTCCCGCCGGCCGCCGGCGTGAACCGATTGCCTCGTTGAAGCGTGCAGATCTTGTGGCTGTTTCAGGATGCTCGACAAGTGAACAGTATGAATCGGCCCGGGAAGCTCTCGGAGTTTCGCTCGCAAGTCGGACCATCGGGATAAAGACTACGTTGAAAAAATTCACGAACATCGCATCGGGCAAGCAGCGTGGACCGAAAGAATTTTGGGAAAAGAAGGTTCTGGCATTTTCCGGCATCGGTCGGCCCGAGTCGTTCTCTTCTCTGCTCACAGACCTCAAGGTCGACGTGATGAGACATCTTGAATATCCCGACCATCATTGGTATTCGGCGAACGATATCCGCTCGATAGCGAAAGAGTTTGAGACGATGAAAGCAGATTTCATTTTGACGACGGAAAAAGACGCAGCACGCCTTCATAGAAAAATGTTCGACTCGTTCCTGATGGACTATCCTGTCTATGCGTTAGAGATACAACATTCAGTGATTGAAGGGGAGAGTAAACTCGACCGGATGCTCCGACAAGCCATCGCCTGACGATGTCCCATGCGCATTGGAATCACAGATTGCTACAACGAAGATAAGTTTAAGCCGTACGTCGATTGGATGCAGTCGATCGAGCCCGGATTGGAAATCGAGACACTGTCGGCCCCACAGAAGAATGCAGGGCGCGTTGCGCACGTAAACGGTCTGATCCTCACGGGGGGCGGTGACGTTCATCCGCGATACTACGGGAAGCAAGACGATATTCGTAAGACGACCGGCGTGAATGAATCGAGGGACGAATTCGAATTCGAGGCCATCGAACGGGCGCTTGACGCTGAGATTCCTATTTTCGGTGTATGCCGCGGAATGCAGGTTATGAACGTGTATCTTGGCGGAACTTTGCACACCGACTTGCCGTCCGACGGTTTTGAGGAACATTCAAGTTCCACTGGGCCAGCAAACCAACACCCAATCTCGATCCAACCCCATTCGCTTCTCCACGCGATCGCGCGGACGAGCGAACGAGCGGTCAATTCGCACCACCATCAGGCAGTCAACCAACCCGGAAAGGGCCTGATGGTATCGGCGAG
>JBGOVN010000320.1:0-2584 GCA_041478155.1 Bacteroidota bacterium
CGTGGGCGTGGGAATTCGACCGTGATTTTGTCGAACTCATAGTGCAATGTGCCCGCGAGCGAAACCTCACCACGTTCCAGATCCAGCATCAGAATCTCGAAGAGATACTCAGCCGCGTTGTTGCGCGCGAGGTAAATTTTCGCTTTGTCGTCGACCGCGCCTCCGATGAAGATGAACGTTTCCTCCCGCTTGCTCGACACATTCTCCATCAATTCAGGTCTTCCAACGGCATCAGCGCTCCCCGTCCGGTCAATCCGCTCGACCTCCAGCAAGAAGCCGCCGATAAGGCGACGATGCACATGCGATTCCTCTCTGCGGGTATCGATGTTCCGCACACCCTGCTTCTTCCTCCGGCGGCGGACGCGGCAACCGTTGACCTGCCGCCGTCAGAGATGGAAAAACTCGGCCGGAGATTTTTCATCAAACCAGCAAATACGACCGGCGGAGGAATCGGCGTCATTAGTGGCGCGAAGTCGGTGGAGGAAATACTGCAGGCGCGGCTGACGCATAAGAATGATAAATACCTTGTGCAGGAGACGGTGAAACCGGCGTACCTCGGGGATGCGCGCGCGTGGTTTCGTGTCTTCTACGCGTTCGGAATAATCATTCCGTGCTGGTGGGATGACCAAACTCACGTCTATGACGAGCTCACTCCGGAGGAGGAGGGAACGTACGGTTTGGAACGTCTCCGTCCAGTCACGGCTCGGATCCATGAAATCTGTAGGCTCGACTTTTTTTCTACGGAACTCGTCTATACGGTCGATTCCAAAATCGTAGCGGTGGATTACGTTAACGATATATGCGACATGCGGCCACGGTCGAAATTCCGAGACGGAGTCCCGGACGCAGTGATCCGCGCCATTGTCGTGCGACTTTGCGAATTCATTGGAAAAATCTGAATCGGAGCGCGTTCGAAGGGAAGGTTGTTGGAAGTACAGAAGAAGAGGACTTGACTTTCAAGGAGGGGTTTAATAACTTACCACAAGTGGCGAAAATTCACTGAACATTTGACCCATTTGCAAATGCGCGGAGGCACTATGGTTTCGAACAATCTGCGGAGAGCGGTCGGCGCAGTGCAACAACTCTGGTTTGTTTGCTTTATTACAGTCGCGTTCGCTTTTGGCGGATGCGGCGGTAGTGAGGAAGCAACACAGGAGGAACAGGCACAGCAGGGCGACGCCCAGCAGAGCACTGGACAGGACAAGCCCAAGGAAGAAAAGGGTTACGACCAGGCCCTGACCAATTTCGTCGGGAACGAAAAGCCGGCAGAAACGAAAAAGCAAGAGGCTCCGCCCCCGGTCGTGGCAGCGCCGCAACCGAGTGCGACCGACAAAATGATCGAAGACCTCCGAACAGAAAACACGAGCCTCAAACAGAAGATGGTGAAGCTGGAAGAGGATAACCGAAACCTGAACGCGCGTGTTGCTGATAATGATTCGAAACTCGCGGCCGAAAAAGACAGGGCAGACAAGGCCGAATTGGCCGCAAAAGCTGTCCCGCCGACCGGCGGCAGGAGGGGAGCTCAGGTAGAGGGAACATCCGACGCAAAAATGTCGACGTATGAAGACGCACTCAAAGCTTTCAATTCAAAGATGTACGACGACGCGATGAAGTCGTTCCAGGCCATGCTGGATGGCGGCGTGTCGGAGGACTTGGCGGACAATTGCAAGTACTGGATTGGCGAATGTGCGTTCGCAAAACGGAAATACAAGGATGCAATTGCCTCGTTCACCGAAGTCATGAAATACAAGAATTCAGAGAAAAAGGCCGACGCCCAGTTCATGATCGCACAGGCGAACGAACGTCTCGGGAACAAGCTAAAAGCGAAAGAAGCGTACGAAAAAGTTGTGAAGGAATATCCCATGAGCAAGAATGTTAAACGCTCGAAGGAACGATGGGCAAAGTTGTAACATCAAAGTTTTCCCAAGCGCAAACCCCGGCAGTTTTCCTGTCCGGGGTTTTTTATTGAATCCCACTCATTGCGTTGCTATATTCGTGTGTCTGTCGAAGAGTTCCCCGCGATGATTTTCTTCAAGTAGGTACCGTGGCAAAAATTCTCACCAAATACGTCTGCCAATCGTGCGGATACATGTCGCCGCGATGGGTTGGAAAGTGCCCAAACTGTTCCGAGTGGAACACGTTTGTCGAAGAAGCCCCTTCACCGTTGAAGCTGTCACGCAAAAGCGGCCTCGCTTCAAAGATAGAGCCGGTTTCGATGGAAGATCTTGACGGCGAGGACCTCCCTCGCACGAAAACCAACATCGGCGAGTTTGACCGCGTACTCGGGGGCGGACTCGTCCCCGGATCTCTGATCCTTCTCGGTGGCGATCCCGGGATCGGGAAATCGACGCTGATGATGCAGATGGCGATGCAATTGAAAGACCAGGTCGTCCTCTACGTTACCGGAGAAGAATCCGTGGGACAAATCAAACTCAGGGCAGAGCGTCTCCAGGCAGCGTCGACGAAGAATATTCTCCTTCTCGCAGAGACCAACCTCGACCTCATTCTCGACGTCATCGAACGGGGCTCCCCCGACCTTATCATTGTCGATTCAATTCAGACAATGTACCGCCCGGGACTCGAG
>JBGOVN010000240.1:0-3368 GCA_041478155.1 Bacteroidota bacterium
AATGAGGTCATCGATTTGGTTCGCGCTCTTGCGTATCTCGACTTCGGGGTCGACCAGACCGGTTGGGCGGATAACCTGTTCGACAACGACTCCTTTGCAATGCTCCAGCTCGAACGGTCCCGGCGTGGCACTGACAAAAATAATCTGCTGCGTCGTCTTCTGCCATTCGTCGAAGGTCAGCGGTCGGTTGTCCATAGCTGAGGGAAGCCTAAAGCCGTATTCCACGAGCGTTTGCTTCCGTGAGCGGTCGCCGGCATACATCGCGCCGATCTGCGGGACAGTAGCGTGGGACTCGTCGATCACTGTCAGGAAGTCCTTCGAAAAATAGTCGAGGAGACAAGACGGCCGCGACCCCGGGGGACGGCCCGCGAGATGGCGCGAGTAGTTCTCGATCCCCGAGCAATATCCGACTTCCCGCATCATTTCCATGTCGAAGCGGGTGCGCTGCTCAAGACGCTGTGCCTCGACCAGCTTCCCCAACGAGCGCAGTTCTGTCGTTCGTTCACGCAACTCCGCATAAATTGAATCCATTGCCCGCTCGATCGTCTGTCGCGAGGTGACGAATTGCTTCGCCGGATAGATCAGCTCGAACTCTGTCTCAGAAAGAATTCTTCCGTCCGTCTTGTTGATGTACGAAAGCTTTTCGATTTCGTCGCCAAAAAACTCAATCCGCAGCGCCTCCTCGTTTTCATAGCCGGGAATGACCTCAACAACATCGCCGCGAACGCGGAACGTCCCTCGTTCGAATTCGTAGTCGTTCCGGATGTACAGCATGTCGAGCAGTTTTCGGAGAACGGCCTGTCTCCCGGTCTTCTCTCCCTTCTTGAGCGACAGCGTCTGACCTATCCATTCCTCCGGTGCTCCGATACCGTAGATACAACTCACAGACGCCACGACAATAACATTCGGGTCGCCGCTCAGCAATGCGCTCGTTGCACGCAGCCGCAGGCGGTCAATCTCGTCGTTGACAGATGAATCCTTCGCAATGTACGTATCGGAACTGGGGACGTACGCTTCCGGTTGGTAGTAGTCGTAGTAGCTGATAAAAAACTCAACCCGGTTCTTCGGAAAGAAGCCTTTGAATTCAGCGTACAGCTGAGCTGCAAGAGTCTTATTGTGGGAAAGAACGAGGACCGGTCTATTGATGTGCGTGATGATGTTGGATATCGTAAACGTCTTTCCGCTCCCCGTCACGCCGAGCAGCGTTTGGTACTTGTCTCCCCGCGCCAGGCCCTCGGAAAGCTGACGAATTGCCTCCGGCTGGTCGCCGGAGGGAGTGAGAGAAGTGATTAGTTGAAAAGCCATAAGGTGATTGAAGATTTCCGATTGCCAATTTTCGAATGAATGATGGTTGAGAGGAACCTCACTTATCGGCTTGGTGTGATGTGAGACCTTCGACGATGATTGTGGAGTTTAGAACAGAGTTTCAGGAGGACGGAATCAACATTCCTTCTGCGAAACACGACCGTCTACTTATTGTTATTCAGTTTTGCGGTCTTTCGCGAACTTGTCATAATCGCGAGAAGCTCTGACGATTCGTGAGATAGCAACGCGATCTCGGATCCGCGCGCTCTATCGATTTCTACAAGCATCTCGAGCCAGAAGAGCGTTTCATCCGTCTCCTCTTCAACAATTCCATGTTTGTTGATGAAATCTGCACGTGATCGAGCCCGGCATACCGAACGATAGTTAGCTGCGACAGACGTCGAAGATCGAATGAGCTGTTTGCTGATGATCTCCGTTGACCTTGATTGCGGCAACTTTTCAACAAATCGAATAATATCTCCCGCAAATTTTTTCGTCCTCTGTTTCAGGTCTGTTGAATTCATCTCTTCCCCCCTTCGACAATTGAAAATCAAAAATGATTGCTCCTCCTAATTGGCAATCGCAAATCGTAAATCGAAAATAGCTACTTCTTCATCCCCCTTTGCATCGCTCTCCATCTTCCCCCCTCATTCGGCAATCGCAAATTTGAAATCGAAAATATCTACCTCCCCAATTACCAAATCTCAAATTTCCCAATTACCAAATTCTCACTTACCAAATCACTTCTTCCCTTCAAACATCGTCCACGGATGTGATTTCATATCTTTGAGAAACTTTGATTGCCATGCATACTCGGGATGTTTCTTGAAGAATGTCGATGCAACGAAGTCTGCACCGCAGGGATGCCCCATCCTCCCCCAGAATTTCAACTCCTTCGCGAGGGCGGCAGTCGTCACTTTTCCGTTCACGGAGCCGGCGGGAAAATACGCACCGTAGCTGAACTCCGGCGCTCCGTGCGGGTCTTCGTCGATATGGCCGCAGATCACGCACCGGTTTGCCGCTTCCTTCCCCTGCAAGGCGTCGATATGGTCTCCTTCGAACAATTTTGCGACTTCGATATCAACCGTTCCTTTTTTCTGTTCCACGATCTGTTCCCATCGAATTTTTCGCGCGTTCGGAGAGCTCGTTTTGTCGTTCACATCGAATGTCGTTTCCTGTGACAACATTTGCGGGTCGCTTCCAAAATTCGAACCGACGAACACGCCATTGTTGCTTCTCCACAGCTTGTGGTATTTGAGTCCCAGATCGAGCTTCGCAATCTCGTTCGTCTTGATATCACCGACGAGCCACGTGTTTGCGTACCCGCCATTGTTGCCATCCGTCATGATCCTGACGAAATCGTCAATCGACTCCGCATATTGGGTCGCTTTGCGTGCGCGCATGAATTCCGGAATGCCCTTCTCATCGAATCCCTTGAATTGCGTGATCGTCGTCTCTGTGTTCAACACGCCTGCATCGTTGATCGCGAAATCGTCGCCGCTGTGGATGAATCCAGGGAATGAGTCCATGATGATGCGATGACCTTTCGCGGGGACGATATCGGCTGCGATATTCCACCGTTCGCCGACGATGTACTCGACCCACGAGTTATGCCCCATGACGATCTTCCCGTCCTGCGTATAACTACCGGTCGCGATAAAGGCGCTGCAATTCCCGGGGGCTTTGTTGTTCCCGGAGCCCGGTTTAATTTTTTCAGCGAGGGCGGGAACGTAATACCAGGCGAGCTCCATCCATCCGTTCATCGCCGTGATGTCGATCTTGTCATACTTCATTCCCCGCGCACGCAGTCCTTCCGCAATTCCCTCTATCTCTTCCTGATATTCCTTGTCGAGCCTCGGCCAGAACATCCTTGCCGCCGCTTCACGATAAAACTTCCAGTCCTTCTGCGTCGAGCCGTTCAGGTAATAGGAAAACATCTTCAATGCATCGTCGATCTCCGGTGCGACGAGGTAGCCATGTTGAAATCCGATGTCGGCAGGCGAACCCTCCAGGTGAAGGTAGATCCAACCGTTCCGGTCCTCCCGCGAGGCTTTTTTGAGACG
>JBGOVN010000113.1:0-5173 GCA_041478155.1 Bacteroidota bacterium
AAACGAGATATTCGTGCGATTTATCGTAATAGACCAGGTTAAGGTTGTTCGTCCGGAGCGAATAGAGAGTTTGACCCTTCCCGTACATGAATACAAGAAGGAGTAAGAATGAACTTCGCAGGAGAGTACGAGGGAGAGTTTTCATAGGAAGCAGCAAGACCCGGGAAAGCCGGAATCCGGAGGACAGCCTAAAACGTCGGTTGATTGGATGGAAGGAAAGATGAGACTCTTTGGAAGAAAATCAAGGGGAAAAAGGGGGGTGCTTCAACCTAGCGTCCTTGAAGTGCCGCACCAGTAAGGAGAGGGCAAACTACTAGAACTCATCTCTAAAATATCTTCCAAAGAGAATTGTCGTCCTGAGCGCCCGCCTGCCGGACGGGCAGGCAGTCCCGACGTTTCCCAGTCGGGACGAAGTCGAAGGATATTCCCCCGGAATACTGCCCGTGAAGAGTCTTCGACTTCGCTCACAGACGACGTTCGCTGCGCTCAGACTGACTGGGTTTGATTTTTGAGATAGCTTCTATAAATAAGGAAAGGGAGGTCCCCGCTTTTCAGCGGAAACCTCCCTCTTGGGCGTTCCCCTCTCTCTAGTTAGTTGTCGGACTTTGCTGAGTTGGACAATTCGCCTCCCTTGACCATGTCCCGGAGTGCGGCGCTTGACATTGCGTCACGAACTTCCTGGGCAGCAAGGGCATCACGAACTTCTGCATTTGCGAGAGCGTCGCGCATATCGGCACTCGCCAGAGCATCACGAACTTCTGCCGATGCCAGGGCGTCGCGGACAGACGCATTTGCAAGGGCGTCGCGCACTTCGGCACTCGCCAGAGCATCTCGGACTTCTGAGCTCGCCAGTGCATCGCGAACGGAGGCATTCGAGAGCGCATCGCGGACGGACGCATTCGACAGGGCATCGCGGACGGACGCATTCGCAAGGGCGTCACGAAGCTCGGTGTTCTTAAGACCATCCCGGACTGCGGCACTTGCTAAGGCATTCGTAAGCTGCGAGCTGGTCAGAGCATCGCGGACAGCAGCGCTTGCGAGAGCATCACGGACTTCTGCGTTTGCCAGGGCATCTCGGACGGCAGCATTCGCAAGGGCGTCGCGTACTCCGGCGCTCGACAGAGCATCACGGACTTCCGCATTTGCCAATGCATCACGCATCTCCGCACTCGCCAACGCATCACGCACCTGAGCGTTCGACAACGCGTTCCACACCGCCGCATTGCTCAACTGATTTTGGAACTGCGGGCTGTGGATAAGTTTCTGAAACTTGTCGTTCTGGAGTAATCGTTGGAACGTCTCATTCTTCAGGATGACGTCTTTGTCCGTCATTTGTTCAGCGCGGTATTTCTTGGCAGCGCCGATTGTTCCTTGCGTTCCGTCATTGCTCGCGGGAGGATAGTTCCGCGTAAAATACACGATCGCAATTACCGCAACGAACGCAGCGCCGATCACTATGAAGCTTTTCTTCCGGCTAGGTGAAGGTGTCGTGGGTTGTTCCATGAGGCTCTCCTTTCGAGAGATGTTTGTTTGGTCTGGTTGCTTGTGGTTCACAATATAACATTCTACCGGTTAATAAGGTGATACGGTTCACTTACGGCAAACGCTCCGATTGCTCATTAATCATGTTGCCAGCCGCATAGAACCGAAATGTCAAAGGAAATCGGGGTGTTCCGTCCTGATTGAAATAGAGGCGAAATGTGTTCGTGCCCGTTTGTGCAATGCTGAGTTGCCCGGATAGACTCTTGATGGAAGCGCTTTCCCCGTTGAGGGGATGGAAACTCTCGAATTGAAGCACCTGAGGGTCAAACTCAACCGTGAGCTCGCATGTTCCCTTCGATTGGAGCGTGAGCTCGGCAATGGTCTGATTCTGTCGATGTTCGATTTGAATGGAACCGGTCACATCCTCGGTGCGCACTTCGAGTAACTGGTCGGCATGTAACGGGCCGCTGATCTCTCCCTGCGCCATTGTCCCCAAAACGTGGCTTCGATTTATCTTATTGTCGGACGAGAGTTGAACAGCGACGAGAACTGCCGCGATGACAACGAATGCAGCAAAACCATACACGAACACCGGTTTTCTCGTCACCCCGAGGGGGAGAAGATTCTTCAGAGCCGTCACGGTTCGGTCGAAAAGACTTGAGGAAACAGGATGGATTGAGTGAAGGATGCGGCTCCGCAGATCATCCGGAGGATCAACGAGCGGCATGCGACTCAACCGCGTTCCCACCGCCTGAAGATCCTCGAACATCTTTCGGGCTTCATCATTCTGTGCGAGGTACCTCTTAAGGTCTTCCTGTTCCTGCTGAGAATTCGCTCGATCGATCTCTTGTTGCATGAGAAGAAGATATCGTTCGTCAATCATCGTTCAGGTCGTCAATTTGAGTAGGTTGGTTCGAAGTTGTTTTCTGGCCGAGAAGAGTCTCGATTTCACAGTTTTTTCGGGTATTTCCAGGATTTCGCTTATTTCTCTGTATGAAAGGTCGTTCACATGACATAAGACAACGACGATTCTGTATTCAGGAGTCAATTGGAGCAGTGCTTCCTGCACGAGGCGATTGTCCTCGGATGCAATGAAAGAGTCTTCGGGAGTTTGCTTATCTGAAAGGAGGTCATCGTTCAGACTCTCGACGGGTCTTCGCGCTTTAAGCGCATTGAGTGATTCGTTCGAGGCGATTCGGTAGAGCCAGCTAAAGAACTTGTATCGGGAGTCGTACCGGTTGAGATGTTCATAGGTTTTGATGAAGACCGATTGTGTCACGTCCGCCGCGTCTTCCCCGTCGTTCAGTATTCGGAACGCTATGTTAAAGACGAGCTTCTGGTACCGATCGACCAGAACATCAAACGCTCTGGGTTTGCCGGCGAGGCAGTCGGCGACGATAGCAGCGTCATCCCGGTCTTTCATAAATACAACCAGAATGTGAAAAAGTTGGCGTCGGAAACCACGAATTTCACTCGATTTTGAAGATAAGGTCAAAGCGGGCGTAGCGGAACACGTCCCTGATGTGGTTGTTGAGGTTGATCAATTTCAGCTCGTGTCCGGCGTTTTTCAACCTTCGCTGAGTCGCGATGAGGACTCCCAGGCCGGCGCTTGAGATGTACTCGAGGTCCTTGAAGTTGACAACCGCCGAAGCATTGAGACCGTTGAACGATTTGAGTGCATCTTCCGTTTGCGATGCATCGAACCTGCCAACGAGAAGAACCTCTCCACTGTCTTGTATTTTCATCGAGAACATGATTCTACTCCACGTGATGCGTGAGCGTGATGATACTTTGGTTGTTGACGTGTTGATAGTCGATACTGTCGATCATCTTCTTCACGAGATGAATTCCGAGTCCGCCGGGCCTGCGTTCTTCCAATCGTTTGGTCAGGTCGAGCTCGGCTGTCTTCGTCGGGTCGAATGCTACTGCCTGGTAGTCCACGAGCTGAAGGACGACGCTCGTTCCGTTGCGTGTGAGGGCAAGCGAGATGTCTGAAGGACTATCGGGATTATACTTCACGAGATTAGTGAACAACTCTTCCACGGCAAACTTCAACGTGAATGCGTCTCCATCTCCTATCCCGTACTGGAGGATGAATCCGTTGAGGAACTCAAAGACAGAATCGAGCGATTGAATGGAGCGTTTGAAAGAGCGATTCATCCGCAATTTCTTGAATTCCGCAGTTCTTGAGTGAGACAGAGCGAGATTGATTGTCCGCTCATAGGAAATTCCCAAACTCCTGTCCTTGAGCCATCATGGATACAAACCTCGGAGTCTCAGCGCCTCAGCGACGCGACCGATTCCAAGCATGGTTGCGGCTATGCGCGGAGGAACTTTCTTATTCCGGTGGATCCGGTTCACCTCTTTTGTCGCCGACTTCATGACCTTTTCCAATTTGACAAAAATATCGTCAGCTTCCCAAAAAAGATGCTGCTCGTTTTGAACCCATTCGAAATATGAGACTGTAACGCCCCCCGCATTACAGAGGATATCAGGGATAACGTAGATGTCCCTCTCGGACAGAATCCTGTCTGCATCGGGGGTCGTCGGGCCGTTGGCCGCCTCAGCAATGAGTTTTGCCTTCACCTTTGCGGCGTTGTCTTTCGTAATGACATTCTCGAGCGCGGCGGGAACAAGAATATCGCACTCAAGCTGGAGCAAGTCATCGGGAGAAATAGGCTCGCTGTTCGAGAATCCAACGACCGTTCCACTGGAATTCTTGTGCTCGATGACGCGATTACAGTCCAAACCTTTCGCATTGTAAATTGCCCCTTTCGAGTCACTCACGCCTATGATCTTGTTGTCCGATTTGAATAAAAGATTTGCCGAAATGGACCCCGCATTGCCGAACCCCTGCACGACGACTTTTTGATTTTTTAACTCGCGTCCCCAGCTTTCGTAAATTGCCTCTATGCAATAGACCACTCCGCGTCCAGTCGCTTCGTCGCGCCCAAGCGATCCGCCGAGACTTAGGGGTTTTCCCGTGACCACGCCGAGCACGGGATAGCCTTTGGTCATGCTGTACGTATCCATGATCCAAGCCATCGTTTGAGAGTTTGTATACACATCGGGGGCGGGAATGTCCATGTTTGGACCTATGATCGGAAGGATGCCGGTGGTGTATCTGCGCGTGATATGTTCGAGTTCAGTCTGCGAGAGTTCCTTGGGATTGCAGCGGACGCCCCCTTTCGCGCCGCCGTAAGGAATGTTGACAATAGCACACTTCCATGTCATCCAACATGCCAGCGCTTTTACTTCGTCGAGGGTCACGTCTGGATGGTACCGAATACCTCCTTTTCCCGGCCCGCGAGCGGTACTATACTGCACACGATATCCTTCGAATCTCTTGATCGTCCCGTTATCCATGCGGATCGGAATGTGAACGATCAGACAGCGCTCGGGGTAACGCAACATCTGCTGTTCATTAGGATGTAATTCCAAGAGATTGGCCGCGGTGTCGAAGTTTTCCAATGCGTATTGATATGCAAGTTCTCCGCTGTGTGAAGCGTTCGTAGTCATGGGATGGCTCCTTTAGTGGATATAACGTTAACAATGTTCGAGGCTATTTTTTGAAACTCTTCTAGAATAAAGTGAATCTTTCCATCAGTAATCCGTTTTTACCCGGTCTCGCCGTCACGTCGAACAACAGGGGAATGTAAATAACGTTACAGGACCGACCTGCGAGCCGAAG
>JBGOVN010000092.1:0-5474 GCA_041478155.1 Bacteroidota bacterium
ATCGAACGGAGCGCATTCGTCACCAGCGTAGCCAGGGAAAGAACAATGTTCGCTTCCCTCCGTTCGAGCAAGTGTAGGCCGACGCCAGCGACCCAGCCGAGGATAAGGGAAAAAACAACCACCACCGACCCTGTGAGGAGGCTGTTTAAAAGCGCCGTTTGCAACCTTGTGAGCGCAGGACTGTTCAGGTAAACAGCATCCCACATCCACATCAATCCTAATCCTCCAATCCACAACGCAAGCCAGAGAAGATCCTTGCGGTGAAGGAATTCGCTCAGCCACTCCGGAGTTCTGCTTCGGTCAGTACCCATACCTTCTCTTTTCCCAATCGTGCCAGATGTCAACACTCATTTCAGTCGCTTTGACGACGAGGAAGATTCCAAATACAACGACGCAAGCAGCATCGTATTGTCGGTAAAGTATCTGGCGGAGCAATTCGTAGCTTAGATGACCTTGAATGTTCAACGCCATTTCAATGATAATGAGACCGGTGATGAGAAACGATGCATGTTCTTTGAGGGCAGGAATGAACTGGAACCGGGCATTCAGGAAGATGTGTCTGAACACGTGCCCCTGGAATCCTTCCCCAACACGCCACAGCGATCGAAGGGGAATGCCATCGGGCGCATTCCATTCGTAGGAGGTGGAGAGATTCTTCACGACTGCGGTCTGGACATACCCCTTGCGACTTTCGGCGACCAGAACTGTGAAGAACCGGTTCGAGGTGTGAATGAGCACGCCGTTCGAGACGACGGCCAACAAGCCCATGAACAAGAGTGAACTGGTGTCCAGCGTCGTCTTCACCGAATACGCAATCACATATGCCGGCGTAAAAAGAACTATCAGCAAGCTCCCTTTTGCCGCTGCCTTTGACGTAGCCAGAACTACCGCAGCTAACCCACGCCAGGCTCCCTGGAAGTTTCGCACGGCTTTCAATTTTCTCACCGACCGGAGCGCTTCCAAGAGATACGACTCGCGATGCTGTTTCATCTTCACGAACCTGTAGATCGCGATGCGTTGGACCATGAGGTAAATAACTCCCAGAACGATTGCGTAGACTAGGAAGAACTGAAGATACATCACGCCCAGCTTTCCCAGCGTCGCCCAATGGAGGCCGACTGTTTGCGCGTTCAAGCGGAATTCGGGATTGTCGAACGACCGTTGCCGGAGGTCGTCGATTGTTATCATCAACGAATCGTTCCGCGCGGACCTCCCGGGATAAAACACCTCGAGCGATTCACGGAACAACGCCCTATCGACGGGATTTCCAAAATCTACCCCGCGCAAGCTGATATACGCTTGAACCTCCTGGTCGGATCCGGTTTGCACCTCCCGCTGCGAGCGGACAAAAACTATGACGACAACTGCCACAAGAGCTCCGAGTACAATGCCGGCGAGGTGGCCTATCATCCTCGAGCGCAAGGTATCGCTGCCACTTTTCAGTATGTGCAGAAACGCATTCATCGCCCAGTCACTTCAATTCTGTTCCCTGCCGCGTGAACGGAGTAGCCCGTCCCAAGCAGATACGTTTCGAACGTCGCCGCAAGGGCTTTGATGCTGTGATTGTAGCTGACGGCTGCGGCCGGCGGTTGGAGAACACATTGGAGAGACGTCGCGTTCGAGCGAACGTACCACCGAGGGGGTTGAGAACGGTTCCCACTTTCTTTTCCGAGCTGGAAGTAAATCTGGAGAAGAGCGTTGTTCGCTTCTCTGATTCTCGCAGCGATACGACTGACCACGTTGGGTGAAAGGATATTCTGCGCCAGCCTTGGATGTACCACCTTCCACCACTTCCGTTCCTGCTCCGAAGGAAATGAAGCCCAGCCATATGATTCAGCATTCCCAACCCTTTTGACATACACGCGGCCCGCATCGCTAAAATATCGGATGCAACGGTCACCCGCAGAGAGCCTGTGTTGCGTCCTCTCTCCGGGGTCGCGCAATGTCAGGCGGCCCGCTGCGAGTATCTCCACGGTATCGATATCAAAAACTCTCTTTTGAAAACTCCTGACAAACCCCAGCGAACCGCGTCCACTCAACCGGCCAACGTTGTCGGTGAGGAGATAGAATTCCTCGCCGTCGACGTCAACTTTCATGCATGTGGTGAATCCGTCGCTCAGTCGATCTCGCGCGTTGAGGATCTTCATCTGCGCGAATGAACGGAGGGGAATGCGGGATTCCGAATCGAGAGATTGTTGAAAAGAGTCGTACGCGACAAGATGATTCGTTTTTTCGACGATCATCACATCGTAGGATTGTGACAGGAGTGCGGAGGGAAGAAACAAAAAGGCGAGGAATATCGGGTAACGATCCAACGGCCAGGAGCGGCCGGCGCCGCTCCTGTAGGAGTGCCTCTTCACTTCTTGGGCGATTCCTTCCATTTCTTCAACGTCGACAACTGGGAGGCGACGCCGTAGAGGTCGATGCTGTTGCTGTCGAGTTGCGTGCTGAAGTACGCCAACGACGGCAGCGAGAAGAGCCATGCGCCAAGCGCCATTTCATGCTCGCGGTCTGATACGCGCCGGGCATAGGCCTGCTTGTCCCCTACCTGACGGGTCGCCATAAAGCCGTAGACATCGTCCAGGAGGGCGCGAATATCGTCTCGCTCCTTTGCAGAAACCGCTGGATCCATGCGGAAAAAATTCTTGTCGGCCTGCATTGAACTTGGACTGACTGTTTGCTCACCCTTGGCATTAGCGGTCGTCACGACATTGACCTTGTAAGTTTCGAGGTCGGGCTCGCGGAGGAATAAACCATACATATCGAAAAGGAAATTGCTTCTGTATCCTCCTACAGCAACTAAGACCGCATCATAATCCCCTCTTCTAATATCGTCATTCTGGACGGCCGTAGCCTTCACTCTTCCCCGTGTAATTGCCGGATCGTTGAGGATATCGATCAATTCTGCGTATTCCTCCCGGTAGCCGTAATTAAGACAAGCCCTGATTCGGACAGTGTCGGGCAGGACCGATAGGTTGGCATCTGTGGAATCGCGATGCCGGTCGACGACATCCTCCTGCACATAGTACGACGAAGTCGGAAACATGATGTCATTGAGGTAGTCATCATACTTGTCCCTATTCCCCTTGAAATCAACCGTGTGACGCTGTTGTCCGGTCCCCGCTTTGAAAAAGCGGTCAAGGATCGCCTTGTTTTTCAAGAGCTTTCGAAGCTCCGTCCGTTGTTCTCGTGTGAGGCGTTCTGTATTGAACAGCACCGCGAAGAAGGTCGAACTCACATTCGATTTGACGAAAAACTTTCCCGGCTCGTTGAGTATTGGCGACATACTGCCGAAAGGTGACTCCAGGAGGACGTTGATGTTGTTGTTGCGCAGTTCCGTCGCAAAGGTGCTGTTATCGATGAACGGGACGAGATTGACGGAGTTGAGTTTAGCATCTCCGTCGGGCGTGCGCCGGTATCGAGGCATGCTCTCATATTCAGGCACGGCCATGTACGACGTTGTACCAACGTTGAACGATAGACCGCCCAAGGATGCGTTGTCTGGCAGAATCTTGAAGGATAGGACCTCTTTGATATCGGACTCGATCCAGATTCGATCGCCTCTGAACTTGAATTTAATTTCGTTTCGTTCGTTCGGACCTTCAAAGTCGAGCACCGGCAACGCCTGAGCGACAAGAATATAATCGGGCGAGAGGCTGGCGAGGTTCTGGATACGTTTCAGCGTGAAGCTGAGGTCCCTCGATGAAAATTCGTGCGGGTTCGTCTTTTCGATCCGCACTTTCTTCCCATCGGCAAACGACTGGTACGAGTCGTGCCAGTATCGTCCTTTCTTCAGCCGAACGGTCACGATGTTGTTGTCGATTCCTACGAACTCTGCAAGCCCGTCCTCGAACATGACACCGCTCGGTGTTGCCTTGAGATTGAAGAGGCCGTCGAACAAGACTTCATCCAGCTTGTCCGCCATCGGATTCGAGCTCGGTAGATGAGGGTCGACGACCGGTTTTTGGTGGGTGATGTACGGAAATGCGATCGTGTCTTCCAGCGACGGACGCGAAAAGTAATACCAAAGCCCGCCGGCGACGACAAGAAGCAGAACGACGATGATTATAGTTCGCTTATTCATATCTGCTATCACTCTCCATTGATGGATCGGTTTTCAATTCAATTCTTGGGTCAGTTCTTGCGAATCAGAGGCACTTGCGCCATGGCGCTGACCTGGAAGAGCTTGAATCCTGCGTACTTGAACTTGATTTCAATAATATTGTCTCTGTCCTTTACCATCTGGACGGGGGTGATCTGCGCTTCGTAGTCGTTTGTTGCCATAGGAGCCGTGGTCCTCATGTGTCCCTCAGTCTTCACGACTTTCTTGTTCAAGGTCATCTGTGTGAACCACTGTTCCGTTCCGGCTTTTTCTGCAATCTCCTTCGGCACCTTAATATTAATATCGAATACCGGGAAATTCGCCTCGGACGGAATCTTCACGTTGATTCTAAACATGTATTCGTTCGACGCCCGCGCAGAATCGTTGACCGGAATGACAAACACCCTTCTGTAGTCCTTCGGTTTGTTGAGGAGCTTGGCTACGGCCGGATTGCATTCGTCGATGTAACTGCGCACGGTCTTGTCTTGTCCCTTATAAAACTTCGCATGGGCCAGAATTGCGCGCGCCTTCTCTACACCACGGTCTTGCGGTGACTGCATCAGATCCTTGAAAATTGGGCGAATCGCGTTCTCGGGAAAACGGTATTGTTTCACCTGATTGAGATAGTCTTCGATCGTGCGGCGTTTCTGTGCAAGCCGTGCGGCCGACTCAGAGCTGAACGTTAGTACGTAGGCCGGCAGAAATGAGGAATCGGCATAAAGTGCCGGCACATTATCGAGCGTCATTTCGTTCTTCGACGCGAATGCATCGACGCGTGCAAAGGTCAGCTTCTTCACACGTTCGAACACATCGGATTCCGAAGACCGCAGTGCCTCCGATTTTGCCGGTGCGATCGCCGCTGGGTTCAGATAATCGTTGTCGGTCTGGAGCTCGCTCAAGGCGTGCTCTGCCTCTTTCCAGTCTGACGCTTCAATTCGGTCGCGAACAGCGTCGGTGTGTATTTTGAGCAACAGATTGTCGATGTCGGGATATTGGGCAAGGAGGAATCCAAGGTCGCGATTTTGCCGAAGGATGAGAACAATTCCGTGATAGTCCGTCTGTGCCTTGAGGGCGTTGATCTTCGGGACGATTTCCGCCGCTTTGCGGAACGGACCACGCAGATCCTCAACTCGTTTCATCGTCTTACGAACTTCCTGTTGAATCTGAGCTGTCAGTGGAAACTCCTGGAATCGCTCGTATTTGTCGAGGTTGGATTCGGGCATGAGTTTACTCGCGTTATCGAGTTTCGTGAGCATGTTCGGATAGTAGGAGTCATCGGGCCAGGTCTTCTTCTGCTTGCTGGTGGCATTCACCCCTTCAAATTCCTGAGTTACATTCTTGAGACCTTGCAAGAGTTTGTTATAGTCGTCAG
>JBGOVN010000256.1:0-3208 GCA_041478155.1 Bacteroidota bacterium
GGCAGCCACGCGGCGAACATCCAGATTGCCTTGGTGCCTATTGACAAGCGTAAGCGTTCCATCTTCGAGATTATCAAGGATATTCGGCCGAAGATTTCAAACATCCCAGGAACATCCGTCTTCATCAATCCGAGCGGGTTTCTCCGCTTTTTGCTCAATTTTGGTTCGAGTGCGCCCATCGATATCGAAGTTCGCGGCTACGACCTGGCGACAGGGTCGAAATTGAGCAAGGAGATCCAATCGATTGTCCAGTCCACGCCCGGAGCAGTGGATGTTCAGGTTAGCAGGGAAGACAACCTTCCCGAGTTGCGCGTGAAAATCGACCGTGACAAGGCGGGGGTTCTCGGCATCGACGTCGCGCAGATTTCAAACACGATTAACACATGCATTGCCGGCACGGTAGCGTCAGTGTTCACAGATCCCCGGACAGGGAATCAATACAACATTCTCGTGCGATTGAGCGAAGACTATCGCTCGGACATCGAAGACCTCAAGAATATCGTCCTTACCACGACGAACGGTCAACAGGTACTCCTCGGCAATATCGCCACCATTGAACGCGCGGCATCCCCGGTGCAGATCGACCGTAAACAGCAACAGAGACTCGTCGATGTCACGGCAAACGTCACGGGGCGCGATTTGGGAAGCGTTGCGGCGGATATTCGAACCAAACTCGCCGGCGTTGCCATTCCGGCGGGGTTCGAAGTCCGGCTCGGTGGGAACGTTGAGCAGCAGGAAAAAACATTTCGCGACCTCTCTCTCGCATTCGGTCTCGCCATCATGTTGGTGTATGTCGTGATGGCATCACAATTTCAGTCGTTCATCGATCCCTTCATTATTATGTTTACTGTGCCCCTCGGGATTGTCGGAGTGTTCTGGGCTCTCTTCTTGACGAATACCACGCTCTCGGTAACATCGTTTCAGGGGGTCATTGTGATGGTGGGAATTGTCGTGAGCAATGGAATACTCCTGGTCGATTACACGAACCATCTTCGCATGAAGGGAGTTGGACTCCACGATGCCGTCGTGAAGGCAGGACGGACGAGACTAAAACCAATCCTTATGACATCGCTCGCGACAGTCCTTGGACTCATTCCTATGGCAATAGGCCTCGGCGGCGAGTCGACGCAGGCACCTCTTGCGATATCTGTCATCGGCGGGTTGACAATTTCGACTGTCCTCACGCTCTTCTTCGTGCCCTCCCTCTATACCGTTTTTGAAGAAAAGTTTAAACGTGAGCTTCAAGCCGAGGAAGAAACGAGGAGAGATTCCACCCACTCATCGTAGCTCGGTGTAACGATTCTCCTCGATCGGTTCTCCTTCATCGAGTCGTTCGCCTCGTTTGCTTTGCCCTCCAACCTTTCCTATATTAAACGCACAAAACCAGTCCTTCCTTTTCTTCTATCGTCATTATGGATAAGATACGAAAGCTCAAAGAGTTAAGAGAGAAAGCACTCCTCGGCGGGGGACAACAACGCGTCGATGACCAACACAAGAAGGGAAAGCTCACAGCACGCGAGCGTGTTGACCTTCTCGTCGACCCGGGTTCGTTCGAGGAAATAGGAATGCTTGTACAACATCGCTCGACTGATTTCGGGTTGGAAAAACAAAAATACCTCGGCGACGGCGTTATCACGGGCCGGGGGACAATCCGGGGACGGCCGGTGGTTGTTTTCAGTCAGGACTTCACCATCTTTGGCGGTTCTCTTTCGGAAGCACACTCGGAGAAAATTTGCAGGATCATGGATCTGGCAATGAAGTTGGGCGTTCCGATCGTGGGACTGAATGACTCGGGAGGCGCTCGTATTCAGGAAGGTGTTGTGAGCCTCGGTGGCTACGCGGATATTTTTCTCCGGAATACACTGGCGTCGGGTGTGGTGCCTCAAATCTCGGCGATCATGGGGCCTTGCGCAGGGGGGGCCGTTTATTCTCCGGCGATAACGGACTTTGTTATCATGGTGAAGAATACGAGTTACATGTTCGTCACGGGCCCCAGCGTTGTTAAGACGGTCACGCACGAAGACGTATCGTTTGAAGACCTGGGCGGTGCATTGACGCACGCGACAAAGAGCGGTGTGGCCCATCTTGCCGTCGATAATGAAATTGAATGCATCGAGCACGTCAAGAGACTCTTGAGCTATCTGCCGTCGAACAATGTTGACGACACGCCGGTCGTCGCAACAAAGGATGATCATAACCGGATGGCTCAGGAACTCGATTCCATCGTCCCCGAAAATCCGAATAAGCCGTACGACATCAAGACTGTCATAAAGAAAATTGTTGACGAGGGAGAGTTTTTTGAAATACAAGAACTCTATGCGGCAAACCTCGTCATCGGGTTTGCGCGTCTCGGCGGTCGCTCTGTGGGAATTGTCGCAAACCAGCCGGCGGTGTTGGCGGGCGTCCTGGACATCGACTCCTCGCTGAAGGCAGCACGATTTGTGAGATTCTGCGACGCATTTAACATTCCGCTGGTGGTGTTTGAGGATGTCCCTGGGTTTCTTCCCGGAACGGAACAAGAGTGGCGGGGTATTATTAAACACGGCGCAAAGCTCCTCTACGCCTTTTGCGAGGCCACAGTGCCAAAAGTTACTGTCATCACCAGGAAGGCGTATGGGGGAGCGTATGATGTGATGAACTCGAAACATATCCGCGGAGATGTTAATTATGCATGGCCAACGGCAGAGATAGCTGTGATGGGACCGAAGGGAGCAGTTGAGATAATTTTTCGGAAAGAGATTGAAAAATCTGTCGACAAAGAGAAAGCGCTTGAGAAGCAAGTAGATGAATACAGGGAGAAATTCGCGAACCCGTACATTGCGGCGGAACGAGGGTTTGTCGACGAGGTTATTCTGCCGAGCGAGACAAGACCGAAGTTGATTCGTGCTCTGAACTTTCTGGACACCAAGGTCGACACGAACCCGAAGAAGAAGCACGGAAATATTCCGCTCTAGACTGAAACAGGAATTCCATTCACTTGTCTCAAAAAGAGAATTGAACCGCGTCACAGGGTTCGAACTCTCCCCGCAACTGTGTTGCATTGACCGGAATCACAAGCAGTCCCCCTCCTGAACAGTATTTTGTCAGCGAATCAATTCTCTTCATCGTTCACAAATTTTGGGATGCGGTATGGTCCGGGGAATGCTACAGAAGTTTTTTCTGTTCTTCAGCGTTTCAGTTTTCGCAGTCCCGTTCGCCGCGGCACAAA
>JBGOVN010000324.1:0-2527 GCA_041478155.1 Bacteroidota bacterium
CGGGGAACGACGTCGATGTGCGGGTTGCGCTTTATCCTGTTATACCGCGTAATGACCTGAAGTATGTTGAGAAGCTGACGCTTGTATTCGTGAATACGTTTGACCTGAACATCGAACATCGAGCTCGGATCTACAACGACCCCGGTGCGCTGGCGGATGATCGCGGCAAGCTTCTCTTTGTTTTCGTGCTTGATTTGCCTCCATTCATTTTGGAATTCATGATCGTTGGCATACGGTTCGAGCTTCTGAATGCTCTCTTCCATGCAGCGAATCCACGCCTCACCGATCCTGCTCGTGATGAGTTGAGCGAGTTTCGGATTGGCCAACACTACCCAGCGGCGCGGCGTCACACCATTAGTGACATTGAAGAACTTTTCAGGATAGAGCTCATAGAAGTCGTGCAGGACGTCTCGCTTGAGCAACGCGGTGTGCAATTCGGCAACACCGTTGACGGCGTGGCTTCCGACGCTTGCAAGATTGGCCATACGCACATATTTTCCCCCTGATTCATCGATGATGGAAAGTCTTGCGACCTTGGCATCATCAACCCCCTCCTTCGCCCGTACTTCATCGAGGAATCTTCGATTGATTTCGTAGATGATCTCCAGGTGCCTGGGGAGGAGCTCCGCAAAGAGCGGCAGCGACCATTTTTCCAATGCTTCAGGAAGCAGGGTGTGATTCGTATATGCAAACGTATTCTGAGTGATATGCCACGCCGTATCCCAGTCCATTGAATGTTCATCCACAAGCAGCCGCATGAGCTCGGCAACAGCAATCGAGGGGTGTGTGTCATTGAGCTGGATCGCGTAGCTGGTGTGGAAATCCTTCAGGTCGTTTCCTCTGAGCAGATGAACTCTGATCATATCGAGCAGAGAGCACGAGACGAAGAAGTACTGCTGTTCGAGCCGAAGCTGTTTTCCTTTTATCGCATCGTCGTTCGGATAGAGAACTTTCGTGATGTTCTCGGATCCCACCTTGTCCTCTACCGCCCGGTAGTAATCGCCGACGTTGAACGCCTGGAAGTCAAATGATTCAGTTGCCTCAGCTTTCCAGAGCCGCAAGAGATTCACTGTGTTCACCCTGTAGCCGGGGACGGGAATATCGCACGCCACCCCCTTGACCGAGCGTTGAGGGATCCAGCGCACGCTCTGGCGCCCACCGTTGTCGACGGAGTGTTCCGTACGACCGCCGAAGTTGACCACGAAAGCAATCTCAGGCCTTGGAACCTCCCACGGGTTGCCTAATCGCAGCCATTTGTCGGTCGCCTCCGCCTGCCACCCATCCCGGATTCCCTGCTCAAAAATCCCGAACTCATACCGGATTCCATAGCCCACACCGAGGATCTCCAGCGTTGCGAGCGAATCGAGAAAACATGCTGCAAGACGTCCAAGCCCGCCATTTCCCAATCCCGGTTCCTCCTCCTGCTCAATGAGCTCATCGAGGTTCTGTCCGAGTCGGGAGACAGCCTGTCGGACTTCATCGGAGATACCGAGGCTGATGAGGTTGCTTCCGAGCTGGGGGCCGATGAGAAACTCCGCCGATAAGTAGCTCACGGATTTGTCTTTGTTTCCAATGTACGTCTCGATCGTCTGCATCCATCGTTGCAGAATTCTGTCGCGGACGGTATATGCAACAGCCATGTACCAGTCGTTGCGCGTCGCCGTTCTCGGCACGCGACCTTGAATAAGGTAGAGATTATCCTTGATGTCTTCCTCGATCGCTTTGGTGGAAAGTCCGGTCCGGATATCTTCTTGACCTGTTTGTCTGCGTCGAGGAGAAGATGTGTCGGTCGTAGTCTTTTTCATGGTGTTACTCCAACGAGTATCGCAAGAGTCTCTTTTGAAATGCTCTTGCCTGAGAAGAGAGAGGAAGGAAACAGGATTATGTTACAAAATCATGGAAATGATGTCAAGGAATGAGTAACAAACAGCGACGAAGCCCAGATTTGCTGCGGTTGTGACCCGGTCGATTACGACGCAAACTCATTCTGGCAGCAGCTGAAGGACAATGCGAAGGTGTGCTATCTGATCGAGAACTTTGAGTACGGCTTGAGAGAATTCGCCATTTACGACAATAACGGCGATCCGCTGCAATTTGGAAAAGAACTGGCCCAAACAGATCAGGAACTTTGGGGATGGAGCAAAAAGAAATCTGTCAACTTCCTGAATACGAACGCTCAAGAGAGACGATTCTTGTTTCGACTGCTATAATGTGCTATCTTTCGTTGAACTTGCCGGTATAGCTCTCCTGCGGTTTAGTATTCACTAGAACCTCTCGTGCGTACCCGAGAGGAAAAAGGAACTCTATGGTAACCCAACGCTCGATTCATGTTCTTCTCGTCGACGATGAGGACTCATTTCGTCTCAGCATCGAAATGGCCTTGAAAATGACGAACAACTACGTCGTGCAGTCTTGTGATTCGGGAGATGCGACTGTGGAACTCCTAAAAACTGAGACGTTCGACGTCATTCTCCTCGACAATCGGATGCCAGGCATGTCCGGACTCGACGTGCTGGAATGGATGCAC
>JBGOVN010000013.1:0-11594 GCA_041478155.1 Bacteroidota bacterium
CCGACGCCCGGTTCGCCGATTAAAACAGGATTGTTCTTCTTGCGGCGGCTCAGGACCTGTGCAACACGTTCGATTTCTTTTTCACGTCCGACGATTGGGTCGAGCTTATCCTCTACCGCGAGCTTCGTCAGGTCGCGGCCAAAATTGTCGAGCACAGGAGTCTTCGATCGGTCTTGCTTCTTCTCGCCTGTTCCATGTCCGCCCGACGGGGGAGTCGAAGGTTTCCCGGAGATAATATTGTCCAACTCGTTGCGCACCACATCATAGTGTACATTGAACTGGTGCAGAATCTGTGCAGCGATATTGTCGTCGTCGCGCAGAAGGGAGAGGAGCAGGTGCTCTGTCCCGATGACATCAGACTTATAAAGTTTGGCTTCGAGATACGTAATCTTAAGCACTTTTTCTGCTTGTTTCGTGAGCGGAATATTGCCGATCGTAAGTGTCCCCCCCGATGTGCGGACGGTGTCCTCGATCGCCTTTTTCAGTTTGTAGAGGTCGACGCCGAGGTTCCGGAGGATCTTCACGGCGATCCCTTCACCTTCGCGGATGATCCCGAGCAATAGGTGTTCTGTGCCAATGTAATCATGTCCCAGGCGAAGAGCTTCCTCGCGACTGAGGCGAATGACATCCTGCACGCGATTAGAAAAATTACCTTCCATCATCAATCCTTCGTTAATGGCCTTCGTTAAATGTGGAACGAACCCTGCTCCACGAACGTCCTAACACTGATAGTGTAACCTCCAAATAACCGGATAAGTTTCCCTACTCAATATAACCAAAATAGAAAGTGCTGTCAAGAAACGATCCTGAGCCTCGTGACACGGCTGCCCGAAGAGCTCCCAAACTTTGTTTTGACTTTATTTTCAAAAAAGGTTAAATTGCTTTTCACGCAATTTGCACGCTGTTGAAGGACTTGGTGAAAGACTTGGAGGATTGGTGGCGCTCGAGAAGGCGACCGGACTCGACAGGAAGTTGCAGGACAGGCTCTTAGAAAGCGGTGACATACCGCAACACATAGCCATTATCATGGATGGGAACGGACGATGGGCGAAGCGCCGGGGCCTTCCACGAATTGCGGGTCACAACGAAGGAGTCAACTCGGTTCGCGATATCGTCGAGGCGTGCGGACAACTGGGGGTGAAGTGCCTGACCCTCTATGCATTTTCGACGGAGAATTGGAAGCGGCCGAAAGAAGAAGTTTCCCTCCTCATGCGCCTGCTCCTGAAGGCGCTTCGCGATGAACGGGATCGCCTCCACCAAAATGAGGTCCGGCTTCGGGCCATAGGCGACATCGCCGCCTTGCCCCACGACGTTCAGGATGAGTTGCTCGAAGCGATCAAAGTCATGCAGCACAACACGGGGCTGACGCTCATTCTCGCCCTGAGTTATAGCGGCCGTTGGGACATTACCAATGCTTTCAAGAAGATGTACAGCGATATCCGATCCGGCGCGATCCCGCTCGAGGGAATCACCGAGGGGCTTATTTCAACCTATCTCTCCACGAAGGAGTTTCCAGACCCCGACCTGCTCATTCGAACGAGTGGCGAGCATCGCATAAGCAACTTTCTGCTTTGGCAGCTTGCCTACAGCGAGATGTTCATTACGGATGAATACTGGCCCGCGTTTCGTCGCAAGCATCTCTACGCAGCAGTTGCAGACTTCCAAAAACGCGAACGTCGCTACGGTCTGCTGAGCGAACAACTTCACAAAAATCAAAGTGTACCGGCGGAATATGTGGAAAGGTTCCTTAAAAGTGTTGCGAAGCTTTAGCCGCTCTGCCTTCCTGACCGTTGCCCTTTTTTCTCCCCTCTTCTCGCAGACCCAACAGCGGGCCGAAGTTTACAAGATTCTCGGTATAACGGTGGAAGGTCAGGCCTCGGCCGACCCCGTTGCCGTTGTCGCTAACACAGGCCTCAAAGTCGGCGATGAGATCGCCATCCCCGGGGAGCAAACACGGCAGGCGATCCAACGCCTCTACAACCTTCGCCTTTTCTCAGACATTCAGATCTCTATCGAGAAACGCATTCAGGGCGGCGTGTACCTTCTGATACGCGTGAAGGAAAATTCCCGCCTGGAGAAGATCGAGATTACCGGCAATGATGAGTTGAGCGAAGATGACGTCCTAAAAAAAATCAATCTCGTCAAAGGCCAGATCATCACTCCGCAGGATCTATCGACGATCATACGGAATCTACGAAGACAGTATGATACCGACGGTTACCTCGGCGCAAAAATTGCACCGCAGCTCGTTCAGGGGTCCGATTCAACGGGACGTCGTGTCGTCCTGAGGGTCGCTATTGAAGAAGGCCCGAAAATCAAAGTCGACCGTATCCGGTTTCATGGCAACAAGCAATTTGACGACGGCGACTTGAAGGGAGAATTGAAAGAAACGAGCGAACGGAAATGGTGGCAATTCTGGGCGAGTAACAAATTCGACAAGAAAAAGTACCTCGAAGACAAAGACCTTATCCTCAAGTTTTACAGAAAGAACGGATACCGCGATGCAGAAATCTTTGGGGATTCGCTTTCGTACGACGACTCGAAGAAGTATCTGTCGATTGATATCTATCTCTATGAAGGACCACAGTACAGGATTCGTACTATTACCTGGGTGGGGAATACAGTCTACCCGACGGAGGTGCTCAGCCAACGGTTGGGTTTTAAGCAAGGCGACATTTATAATCAGGAAAAGTTTCAACAAAACCTTCGTCGAAATGAGGAAGAATCAGATGTTACATCGATCTATTCCGACAACGGTTATCTGTGGTTCCAGGTTGATGTTGACGAGGTCGTCGCCCCGGGGGACAGCCTCGACATCACAATGAAAGTGCACGAACACAACCAGTTTCGCGTTGGCCGCGTATTGATCACCGGGAATACGAAGACATATGAAAAGGTCATACGTCGTGAGCTGTTCACAAAGCCCGGGGACTTTTTCAGCCGCCAGCTTATCATCAGAAGTGTTCGCCAACTCGCCCAGCTCAACTACTTCAATCCGGAAAAGATAACGCCGGACGTCGTTCCGGTAGACGACAAAACTGTCGACATCAAGTATGCTGTCGAAGAAAAATCGAGCGATACGTTTAACATGTCCGTGGGGTACAGCGGTGCATTCGGATTCAATGGCGGCCTCGGTCTCACGTTCAATAATTTCTCGCTCTCCGAACCGCTCAAGGGAGGCGGGGGACAAGTGCTTACGTTCGACTGGCAGTTCGGCGTCAACAGTCTCTACCGGACATTCACGATCGGATTCCAGGAACCGTGGATGTTTGACACCCCGACATTATTCGGCTTCAATATCTACGATTCACAAAACCGGTACTACTACAACACCGACCTCCATACCACGGGTATATCGACTCGAGTAGGGAGAAGGTTCAGGTGGCCGGATATTTATTTCAGAGGTGACTGGACCGTCTTGTATCAAAGAATCGCCGTGGACTCGCTCGGTCCGCTGACAGGCTCAGAGTTGTACAAACCGGGTGTCATTCATCAGGTCGGCATCATACAGGTCCTCTCACGGAACAGTACGGATAGTCCAATCTTTCCGACGAAGGGGTCAAACTTCTCCCTGACGACAGAGCTATCCGGCGGGCCGTTCCTTCCGGGTACGACAAAGTTCCACAAGCATGTGTTAAACCTCGATTGGTATCTTCCCCTCTTTCGCTCGAGTCGTGTGACTCTCGTGGCTTCGAACATGCTCGGCTTTATCTTTGAACTCGACGCGAGTCCCAACATTCCGATATCCGAACTCTTCTATATGGGGGGGACAGGGCTGGGTCAATTTAATGTCACGCCCCTGCGCGGCTACGATGACAGGTCGGTCGGTCCGCTCAACGGTCGTATCGGCGGCCGCGCGATGATGAAACAATCCGCCGAACTGCGTGTTGCGTTGTCGATCAACCCCATTCCGATCTATGTCCTGGGGTTTGCCGAGGCGGGAAACGTCTGGTTGGACCACACAATCGAGGATCCTCTCGACCTGAAGAGGTCGGCGGGGTTCGGAGTCAGGCTTATGGTGAATCCGATCGGCCTCCTGGGGTTTGATTACGGCTACGGCTTCGATGGGCTCGTACCCGGCGCTGCTGCACCGGGCTGGAAATTCCATTTCCAGTTCGGGCGGAGTTTCTAATTCTTTAATTCATACATTACCTACCGAACGTTTAACTACACGAGGTTACCGTGAGAATATCAACCCTTCTTGTCACAGCAGTTTGTCTCTGTGCCCTTGCCATCCCGAAGAGTGTCGCACAGACAATCAAAGTTGCGTACGTCAATTCTGAAAAGATACTCGGCGAGCTCCCTGAAGCCCAGCAGGCGCAGAAGGAACTCGAAATAACCATCAAGGGATGGCAGGACGAGCTGGAGAAAATGGGGAAGGACCTTCAGGACGGTCTTGAGGATTATCAAAAAAAGCAAGCTCTCATGGATCCGACCGCCAAGGCTGCCAAGGAAAAGGGCCTCCAGGATATGCAGCAGAAGGCCAGAGAGTATCAGTTCCAAAAATTTGACACGCGAGAAGGAGAAGCAGTCAAACTGCGCGAAAAGAAGCTGGCGCCGATCCAGATGAAGGTGCTCAGCACGATCGAGGTCGTTGCGAAGGAAGACGGATTCATGTTTGTTTTCGATAAGATCCAGAACGCTTCGAACTTGCTCTACGCCGACGCAAAGTACGACCTTACCTACAAAGTACTCGACAGGATCAAACGCGGCGGGACAACGACAAAGACGAAGAAAGACGCAAACTAAACCCGGAAGATTCTTGCAAGGAGAGGAAGGAAGTAAAGTATGAAAATGACCGTGGGTGTGCTGGTCGTGGTGCTGGCTGTCTCCAGCGGTTTGGTTGCGCAAGAGAAGATCGGCCATTTTAGCTCCGACGCCGTGATGAAGCAGCTTCCGGACGCGCAGGATGCGCAAAAGCAGCTCGACCAAATCGTGGCGGATTGGCAGACGGAATTAAACAAGATGCAGGACGAGTGGAAGAAAAAGTATGATGACTATGACAAGAAAAAGCTCATCATGACTGAACAGCGACGTGCCGACACTGAGAAAGAGCTGCGCGAGATGGATCAGAAGATCGCAGACTTCAGGAATCAGAAGTTCGGACAGAACGGCGACCTATTCAATAAGCAAAACGAACTGATGAAGCCCGTGCAGGACCGCGTGTTCAAAGCTGTCCAGGACGTTGCCCGCGAGGAGTCATACGACTACGTCTTTGATAAAAGCGGAGAAATTCTGCTGATGTACACCAATGATAAATACGACCTGACGCAGAAAGTTCTCGCAAAACTCAAAGTGCTCGTGCCAGCCACAAAATGACGCTTGAATGAAAATCCGGGAGATTGCCTCATGGTTTGAAGGAGAAGTCGTCGGCGATGACGCTGTCGAGATTAAGCACGTCGCAAAAATTGAAGAAGCTGAGAACGGCAGCCTGACATTTCTGGCAAACCCGAAGTACGAAAAGCACCTGGCAACAACCCGCGCTTCCGCGGTGCTCGTCTCACGAACGGTCGACCTTTCCAAACTACGCGACCGTGTATCGCTCACGTTCATCAAAGTCGACGATCCCTATTTAGCGTTTGTCCGTACGCTCAAGGCATTGACCCCCGAGCTCGACCCATTCCCGGCCGGGATCGACCCGACCGCTTCTGTGGGTGCGAAGGCCCAGATCGGGCGTGATGTCGTCCTTGGAAGAAACGTCGTCGTGGGAGACGGGGCATCGATCGGCGATCGCACGAAGCTTGCTCACGGTTGCGTTATCGGCACCAATGCCCAGATCGGTTCGGATTGCCTGCTGTATCCGAATGTCGTTGTGTACCACAAGTGCCGGGTCGGGGATCGGGTAATCATTCACTCCGGTGTGGTGATCGGAGCGGATGGATTCGGATTTGCCCCGAAGAAGGACGGGTCGTATGAAAAGATCCCACAGCTTGGGATTGTCGTGCTTGACGATGACGTGGAAGTCGGTGCAAACACAACGATCGACCGGGCTACCGTCGGCGAGACCCGAGTCAAGCGCGGCGTCAAGATCGACAACCTCGTTCAGATTGCTCACAACGTTATGATTGGTGAGAACACGGTGATCGCCGCTCAGACTGGCATCAGCGGCAGCGTCAAGATTGGCAACAATTGCATCATAGCGGGACAAGTGGGAATCGGCGGCCATGTCGAAATTGCGGAGCGAACAACGATCCTCGGTCAGTCCGGGATCACGAAGTCGCTGCTTATCCCCGGAAAAACGTATTTCGGAACCCCCGCCAAGGAAGCGCGCGAAGCGTTCAAGATTGAAGCAGCGCTCCGGTCTCTCCCCCAGATGAGTCTTGAGTTTGCCGGCCTCCAGCGTATGCTGGAGGAAATGCGGCGCGCTCGAACGAGGGCGAACGTTTCAGCAAAGAAATCATCCTCAAGGACGAAACGCAAGAAATAAACTCTATGCTTGTTCAGCAACAAACCATCAAGAAGTCTGTCTCGATGTCGGGTGTGGGTCTCCATACTGGGGTCACGTCGAAGATGACGCTTAAGCCGGCACCAGCGAACTACGGCATACGATTCCGGC
Organism: Bacteroidota bacterium; assembly: GCA_041478155.1. Taxonomy (GTDB): domain Bacteria; phylum Bacteroidota; class Ignavibacteria; order UBA10030; family UBA10030; genus JBGOVN01. The sequence continues at coordinate 6,557 of JBGOVN010000013.1, forward strand.
GTGTGGATATGCCAGGCCAACCGGAGATCCCAGCTGATGTCGACCACGTCATCGACATTGCAAGAGGAACGACGATCGGAATCGGGGAAGCAAAAGTCTACACGACCGAACACATCCTTGCCGCGATCGTAGGGCTGCAAATTGACAACATCGTTATTGAACTGAACAACATAGAGCCGCCCATCGGAGACGGAAGTGCGAAGCCATTCGTCGACATGCTGCTCGGGGCCGGTTTTGAAGAGCAGGATGCTCCCAAAGACTACCTGATTATCGACCAGGTCATTCACTACCAAAACGAGGAAAAAGGCGTCGATATCGTCGCGCTCCCAATGGATGAGTTCAGAGTTTCAGTGATGATCGATTACAATAATCCGGCGCTGGGGAGCCAGCACACCGGGTTGTTCAATTTAGAGAAAGAGTTCATTTCAGAGTATGCTTCTGCACGGACGTTTTGTTTCCTCCACGAGGTCGAGATTCTGCGCGACCAGGGGCTTATCAAAGGTGGAAACCTCGACAACGCAATTGTCATCGTCGACCGCGAGCTGTCGGATTCGGAACTGCGCAAGTTGACGCAGAAACTTGGGATTGACCATTCGCTTATCCTCGGCAACACTGGCGTGCTCAACAACAAGAAACTCCATTACAGAAACGAGCCGGCACGTCATAAACTTGTCGACCTGATGGGAGACCTCGCGCTCATCGGGGCTCCGCTGAAGGGACAAATCCTGGCCGCGAGACCGGGGCACGCGAGCAACATTGAGTTCGCGCGCAAGGTCAGAAAACTCTACCAGCAGAAAAAAATCGTCAGGAAATACCAGCACGAGAAAAAAGAGGGAGTGGTGTTCGACGTCAACGCCATCCAGCGTATCCTCCCGCATCGCTATCCGTTCCTCCTGGTCGACAAGATTATCGAGTTCCAATTGGACGAACGTGTCGTAGGCGTGAAGAGCGTGACCATCAACGAACCATTTTTCGAAGGTCATTTCCCCGGCCAGCCGGTCATGCCGGGTGTGCTGATCGTGGAAGCTATGGCGCAAGCGGGAGGAGTCCTGTTGCTCAACGGCACTGAGAACCCGGGAAACAAACTCGTTTATTTCATAGCGATGAACAACGTCAAGTTTCGGAAGCCGGTTGTTCCGGGTGACCAGCTTATCCTCGATATTCAAATGGTCAGTCGTCGCTCAAAGATTATTCAGATTCGCGGAAAAGCACTCGTCGACGGTGTCCTTGTGGCAGAAGGAGATTTCACCGCCGCGATCGTCGACCGGGAATCCGCCAAACCGAAGTCGGCGGAAAAAACGACTCTCCTGAGTCCGACAAAATCCGAATAGCCTTCCTCTTCGTCATTCATGCCAGTCTTTATCGATTCACTCGCCGTTGTCAGCCCGAAAGCGAAACTCGGAGAGAACGTTCGCGTCAGTGCGTTTGCAGTCATCGAGGATGACGTAACAGTCGGAGACGGCACCTGGATCGGTTCGCATGCTGTCGTTGCCACGGGTACGCACCTCGGAAAGGAATGTAAGATCTTTCCGTCGGCGTCCGTCGGCAACGCTCCACAGGACCTGAAGTACAAAGGAGAGCCGACGAAGCTCGAGATCGGCGACCGGTGCGTCGTTCGCGAATTTGTGACTCTGAACCGGGCGACGGTGGAAACCGGAACAACGATCATCGGCAACGATTGTTTGTTTATGGCAAATTCGCACGTCGGACACGATTGCCGCGTTGGAAACAAGGTCATTCTTGCAAATAGCGTAGCACTCGGCGGACATGTCCACATCGGCGATTGGACAATCATCGGCGGGCTCACACCTGTACACCAGTTTTGCCATGTCGGGGAACACACGATGATTGGCGGCGGATTTCGTGTCGTGAAGGATGTCCCCCCGTTCATCTTGGCAGCGCAGGAACCTCTCGTGTTCGCCGGACTCAATACAGTCGGCTTGCGCAGACGCGGGTTCGATGCGAAAACTCTTGAGCTTCTCGAAAAAACATTCATGCTCATCTACCGATCCGGACTCAATGTCTCTCAAGCTGTCGCCCGAATCAAAGAAGAAGTGGAACCCGTTCCCGAGGTGGTGAGAGTCCTGGAGTTCATCGCACAGAGTAAGCGAGGCATCCTTTCGGGCCGTTCGTACAGCGAATGAACTGGAGGTTCATCAATACCGGCTTTCACTCCGCTGACTTCAATATGAAGTATGATCTGGAACTGGCCGAACGATTGCGTTCCGGCCAAGGTGTTCCGACCGTCAGGGTCTACGGATGGCGCCCTCCCGCTCTTTCCCTTGGAGCGCATCAGTCGTTCGACGATGTCGATTTGAAGAAAGCCGCCGACTGCGGCGTCGACGTCGTCCGCCGTCCGACAGGAGGCCGCGCGATCTTGCATGCGAACGAAGCGACCTACAGCGTCGTACTGAAGGAGCGGAGTCGATCAGTCTCCTCGGTGTATGAAGAAATTAGTCGGGCGGTGGTGTGCGGACTTCGCAAACTCGGCGTTGAAGCAGAGGTAGAGAGAGGGCAACCTCATTTTCCTTCGCTGTATCAGTCCGATTCTTCAGCGGTCTGTTTTTCCAGTTCGGCCCGGTCTGAGATACAGGTGCTCGGCCGAAAGATGGTAGGCAGTGCCCAGCGTCGATACTCATGTGGAGACGGCTCGGAGGTCGTGCTCCAGCATGGGTCAATCCTCCTTGGTCCGGAGCACATGCAAATTGTTGATTTGTTGCGCCATCGTACCGAAGGACACAGGAAGACTCTTCAACGCGACCTGGAAGAAAAGACAATCGACCTTTCGACCATCCTCGGTGAACAACGAGGACTCGATGAAGTAGCAGACGCTCTTCGTAATGGGTTTCAGGAAGCATGGGGAATCCGATTCGAAGAGATCAACGAAACAGACACTGTCATGATCTCACTATGAAAAACTCAACGACCACGTCGGGGCCAAAACGAGTCACGACGAAAACTATTGCGGACATGAAGAAGAAGGGGGAGCGTATTGCATGCCTGACCGCATACGATTTCCTCACGGCCCGCTTACTGGACCAGGCAGGCATCGACATTCTGCTTGTTGGAGACTCGCTTGGCATGGTCTTTCAGGGGCATGAAACGACGATTCCCGTCACGCAGGATGAAATGCTCTATCATGCAAAAACAGTTGTGCGAGGGGTCGAACGGGCGATGATCATTGTGGATATGCCATTCATGAGCTATCAAGCAAACGACGAGGAAGGATTTCGCAATGCGGGGCGCGTCATGAAAGAGACAGGAGCGGGGGGTGTGAAGTTTGAAGGAGGGGAGCGCGTTGCCGAGTTGGTACGAAAGACCGTCGGTGCGGGAATCCCCGTCATGGGCCATCTTGGTTTGACGCCGCAGTCGATCCATCAGTTTGGCGGCTACCAGCCCCGGGGTGCCACGCCCGCTGAGGCAAAGCGAATTGTGCACGACGCGAAGATCCTGGAAGAAGCGGGGTCGTTCGCTATCGTACTGGAAAAAATTCCTGCCGGCCTGGCCGCGAAAGTGACGAAGGCTGTCAGCGTCCCGACCATCGGCATCGGCGCCGGAGTTCATTGCGACGGTCAAATTCTTGTCACGCCGGACCTCCTTGGTCTGTACGAAGACTTCAAACCGCGCTTCGTTAGAAAGTACGCCCGGCTTGCCGATACGATCCGCACGTCGATTGGTGCGTACGTAAAGGATGTCAAGGATAAGAAATTTCCTTCGAACGAGGAGAGTTATTAGTATCTAGCCGATTGCGCGCAACATCAAATCGTACTATTCCGAAGCCTCGGCATTTCCCCGGGGCTTTGTTGTTTCATCCCGGACTTTTCTCTATTTTGTTCTCGTGAAAAAAAGCAAGAAAACGTTGCACATTTTGGTTTCGAACGATGACGGAATTGATGCGCCTGGCCTGTGGGCGTTGGTTCAGGAGTTGAAGAAGATCGGAACAGTAACTGTGGTCGCGCCCGACAAGCAGCAGAGCGCTATCGGGCATGCCATCACCGTGAATTATCCGCTGCGCGTAAAGAAGTTTTACAAGGATGGCGTATTGTTCGGTTATGCAGTCGAGGGGACACCCGCTGACTGCGTTAAGCTCGCCGTAAAGGCCCTGCTCAAACGTAAACCCGACCTTCTTATCTCCGGCATCAACCACGGCTCCAACACCGCCATCAGCGTCATTTACTCCGGGACAGTTTCGGCGGCAACGGAGGGGACGATCTTCGGCATTCCCTCCAGTGCCATGTCCTTGACCACCTATGCCCGTGCGGATTTTCGGTACGCGGCAAAACTCGCGCGAAAACTTGCGTTGGTCGTCCATCGAAAAAAATTGCCGCAGGGAACTCTGCTGAATGTCAACGTCCCCGCGATTCCGGAGAGCGAAATCAAAGGAATGCGAGTCACACGCCAGGGAAAGGCGATTTGGAACGATTCGTTCGACTCGCGGAGAGATCCTGGTAACAAGATATACTACTGGTTGACGGGAGGGTTGGCGGAAGTCGACACTGACATCGAGTTCGACGAGGCTGCCGTAAGAAAGAAATATGTGTCGATAACCCCGATTCACTACGACCTCACCGACTATGCGATGATGGATGTCATGAATCGATGGCAATTGGAAAAACTGAAGTGAACAACGAAGCATGACTCGAAATTTCCGGGTTAACAAATTCGGCAACGATACACCTCGAGGTTTGCTTTCACGAATCAAACGATGAGATAACGATAGGAGTTTTCAGGTCATGCGAATAGGAATACTTACCGGGGGCGGCGACGTACCCGGATTGAATCCTTGTATCAAGGCCGCAGTGTATCACGCCTCGGAAAGCGGAGCGAATATAATGGGAATTCGGAAAGGCTGGGGAGGTCTCCTCAATTTCGATTTTGCCGACCCCGCGAGTGAAGAGAAGCATTTCGTCCATCTGAACAGGTCGAATACGCGAACTGTCGACCGGTCGGGGGGGACATTTCTGCATACCTCGCGAACGAATCCTTCAAAGGTCAAACGGGACGAAATTCCTGATTTTCTCAAAAAACCTGAGTACGA
>JBGOVN010000305.1:0-2762 GCA_041478155.1 Bacteroidota bacterium
CTGTACGTGACGGAAGGATGCAATCTTAAGTGTATGATGTGCTCGTACCGCAGACCCCTTCCCGACGAATTGACGTTGGATGAGATAGAAGACCTTGCCGATACATTGAAAGGCTTCGGACTTCGCCGTATTGTGTATTCCGGAGGAGAGCCTCTTGTTCGAGTCGATTTCCCGGATATCTGTCGCATCTTCGCGAAGCGAGGAGTCAAACAGACGCTCTTGACGAACGGATTTCTCCTCAAGAAGCGGGCAGAGGAATTCAAGTCGTATTGCTCCGAGATCATCGTATCCCTCGACGGTCCGACTGCAGAGATTCACAATAGAATTCGCGGGGTTGATTCATTCGGCCAAATCGTTGAAGGAATCAAGAAGATTACAGAATCGACGGAAGGACCTGGGGTCTCTTTGCGTACTGTCGTCCAGAAACAAAACTATCGCCATCTGGGCGCAATGATCGAATTTGCGAAATCGCTGAACGTTCGACGACTCTCGTTCCTTGCCGCCGACGTCCTCTCGAGCGGATTCGGGAGAGAGAGACACGGTCCCACGGAGCCGACGGAAACACTTGCCCTCAGTGAGAACGAGGTGGCAGAGTTCCGCACAGCTGTCGAGGAGGTTATCGTGAAATACCGTGATGAGCTCGATTCAAAGTTTGTCTCAGAATCTCCCGAGAAGTTGTTCCACATCGTTCAATACTTTGAGGCACTCGTTGGAAAAGAGAATGCGTCATTCCCGATGAATTTCTGCAACGCACCGATGGTTTCCGCGGTCATCACGTCGACCGGAGAGCTGCAGCCTTGCTTTTTCCTTCCTTCCTTTGGCAACGTTCGAAGCGATGACATTGCCGAACTTGCTAACATGCCGGGCCCCCGGACCACACGACGAGATGTTCGCGAGTACAGACTGGAGCGGTGTCGGACTTGCGTATGCACGCTGCACGTCTCAGCGTTGAATTCGTTGGTTGGTCGGTATTGACGAGCAGTGCGAGTTATGAACTCGTTCACCCGCACCGACCGGATCTATTCCTTCCTCTTATGGATCTGTTGTGTTTGTTCTGTTTCAGCACTCTTGATGTACTCAGTCAAGTGGGGTCCACGACTCACCCACGGATTCGCCGCGTACTACACATACGCAAGGATCGTTCTCGATAGATCGGATTTCCAGTCTGTTTATGACTTTGATTACTTCAATGCAAGGATTCACGAGTACGGTCTGGGGAAGATCACGGATATCGCGAACAATATTCCGACGAACGCGTTAGCGATGGCCGGCATCGCCTGGATGCGGCCGAGTGTGGCGAAAATCAGCTGGAGTATGATCCAACTGGCAGCGCTCGTGCTCTCAGTGAAATTGCTTTTCTCACTCTATGCAATCTCGTTCACCGAAGATTTCGGATTGGCTTTAACGGCTCTCGTTGCTTTGGGCCGACCTGTCTACGAGAATATTGCATTGGGTCAACTGTATTTGGTTCTGTTGCTGTTGTTCAGCCTCAGCCTTTTCGGAATCATTCAAAAGAAACGATACGTGACTTCGGTCCCGCTAAGTTTGACCTTCCTCCTGAAAGGTTATGGAGCAATTCCTCTAATCTGGTTGATATTCAAGAAGGAGTACAAGACAGCGCTCATCGCAGTCCTGGGAATTCTCGGAATTGTTCTAGCAACGCTGCCACTGTTTCACATTCAAGCCTGGATAACATATTTCACCGAGGTTTTTCCGACGTTAGGGAGACTACCTGCACATGGTAATGTGGCTTATCAAACTCTGAATGGATTTCTGAGGCACATCTTCACCTACGATGCAGTCTGGCTTCCTTTTCCGCTGATGCGATTATCGGAAACCCTTGTGGTGTTGTCGAGCATGTTCGTCAATGTCCTCCTTATTGTTCTTGTGATCAGGTGTTCTGATTCTTCAACACGCGAGGGAACGCTTCTCTCCTACTCCACAGCTATTGCTGCCGGGGTCGTTACGGCACCTCTGGCCGAAGAGTATCACTACGTACTGTTTCTGCCGCTTATCGTAGGGCTCCTCGTCCATGCGATCAGAGCTTACTCAACAACGACCCGACTCGACATGCTTTCGATAGGTACAGTTCTGGCCGTCATCGTTATGTCTCTGCCTCTCCATTACAAGGCGCTTCAGTTGGCGCCTTCGTTCATCGTTTTGCTTGCCTACCCAAAGCTTTACGCCGGAATTGCCTTATTGATAGTCTCCATGGTTGTGACTTCGCGAATGCAATCGCCGGCCGCGCTGTGATCAAGAGAATTTTGCGCAGGATTCTAAGCCCCATTCGCTCCTTGCCGCCTGAACAAGCGTACGACCTTTGGGCCGGCACCTATGACGTGCGCGGTGACAACGCCCTGCTGTTTGCAGAGGAGGCGGCCGTCCTTCCGCTCCTGGAATCGCTCAATCTGCGAAATGCGGACACGTGTGATTTCGGTTGCGGGACGGGGCGCCACATTAGTCATCTTCTGAAGCTCGGTGTGACGTCAGTCGTAGGCGTCGACTTGTCGGGACCTATGCTGAAACGCGCTTCTGAAAAGATCTCAGACAGGCGAGTTAGCCTTGTCCGATCCCGCGTCGATCAACTTCCTTTCCGTGAGGCTCAGTTCGATTTTGGTATGTCTTCACTGACGTTAAGTCATTGTGCCACTCTTTCGAAGCCGATGAGCGATCTCGCAAGAGTCATTCGCAAGAACGGCACGCTTCTTATTTCCGACGTCCACCCTGAGTTCGAGCGGCGAGGATGGAAACGCACCTTCACA
>JBGOVN010000174.1:0-4029 GCA_041478155.1 Bacteroidota bacterium
GAGTCGGTCCTTGTTGGAACTGAGAATGGACTGTTCTGGGTAGTTCCTCTGTCTGGGACGGTCCAACAACCTCAATCGATATCCCAGGCGGCCGTTTCATCCTCCGCGCAACTTCCCTCAGGTGTGACGTCGAACCCGACAACGTATTTTTTTACTGCCGGTGGACGGCTCTCGAGTAATCTCTCCTCAGTGAGTCTCGGCGATTCGTCTCTTCCGTGGCTGCTTGCAGGCGCTGTCTCGAATGCGGGAAACTTCATCGCGGCAGTCCAACAGGGGGGAAACCGTCTGGTTGTATACGACCAATCGCTGAGTCAAAAACTCTTCGACAGGACGATACCGGGTGCTGTGATTTCCTCGCTTGCGGTCGCGGACGTCGACGGAGACGGCAGCAAGGATATTCTCGTCTCTTCTGCCGGAACGATCCATGCGATCAACAGGCTTGGTGTCATTCTCGACCACTTTCCTCTCAATCTCCCTGGCCAGACCTCATTCGTTGGAACGACCCTTCTCGGCGACCTCGATGGGGATGGCTCTGTCGACGTCGTTAGCGTCTCCTCCGATGGCGTGTTGCGGGCGTATCATGGCGACGGTTCAACGGTGAACGCTCTCACGTTCCAAATTGGCTCGACGAATGTTCTCTCTCCAACCCTTTTTCGAACGCCCTCAAACAAAGTCGGACTTGTCTCGCTCTCTGCATCCGGAAGCGGCGGAAGTATGCGGGCGTGGGAAATAAACACAACCTACGATGCGTCTAAACTCTTCTGGACTCAGACGTTGGGGAACGCCGCACATGCAAGTTCGGACCAGACTGTCCTCACGAGTACGCCGCTGAGTTCACAGTTCTTCCCGAAATCGCGCGTCTACAATTGGCCGAACCCGGTCTACGGGCCCTCGACGCAGATTCGCTACTACGTGGCCCAGGACGCCGATGTCTCGGTCGGGATCTTCGACCTTTCGGGTTCAAAAATTACAGAGCTCCACGGGAGGGGCACCGGTGGTATCGACAATGAATTGACGTGGGATGTGACGTCGATTCAAAGCGGCATCTACCTTGCCCGCGTTGAGGCTATCGGCCCGAACAGCAGCGAGGCGACCATCATAAAAATTGCAGTCGTCAAGTGAAGCACAATGGTTTCATCTCTTGTGTCAAGACTGTTGTTGGCGTGGTCGTTGCTGTGTGCCTGTCTGTACTCTTCATTGCTCCGGTCGGATGCGACCGTTCGATTCCGGTTTCCGATGACAAGAGTATCTCCGGCTACCAGATTCGCGGCAGAGTGACCGACCAACTGGGCAATCCCATTCCGTATATAGAAATACGCCTGTTCTACAACTATGACTTTGTCGACTCCGGTCCTCCGCTTCCCAGGGATTACAACGTAACCGATTCGACGCAGCTTGTTACAGTTTCAGTCTACGATAGAAATAACCAACGTGTGAAAATACTATTCCAGGCGACACGGCCGAAGGGCTTGTTCAAAGTCGAATGGGACAGCACCGACGCCGGCGGCGTTCTGGTTTCGCCGGGCATCTACTGGGTGAAATACTTCCTCGGCGACCAGGAAAAACAATCGTATGCCGTTGCGGTGGATGGTTCGAAGGCGGCGGCGACCGATGCAAACGGACAGTACAAAATCAATGACCTGCAGCTCCCGATATTATTCTATCCTGTGTCCGTGTACTACAATTCCTCATACCTCGGTAATTTTTCGATCGATACGTACGTCGGTCTCCTCTTCGTAACTCCTCAACGGACTCTGCGGAGAAATTTGCCCGTGAAGAAGGATTTGATCACGCAAGCCGACGTCACCATACAATAACTCATGATTCGAACTGGTCTGACCATACTCTTGTTTCTCATGACGAGTGTCCTCGCGGCGCAGGAGGATTTTACTCATCCCGAGCTCGAATGGCAGACAATCGAGAGCGAACACTTTCTTGTCCACTTTCACATCGGGGAAGTTCGCACTGCGCGTGACGTCGCGAGGATTGCCGAGCAGGTCTACAATCCCTTAACCGAACTCTACCAGCACAAGCCGGACCAGCGTGTCAGCATCGTGCTACGGGATCACGACGACTACTCAAACGGCGCAGCTTACTTCTACGATAACAAAATAGAAATCTGGGCTCCCGCACTCGACTTCGAGCTGCGAGGAACGCACCCGTGGCTTCTCAACGTTGTGAGCCATGAGTTTACCCACATCGTTCAGATTCAGACCGCGATGAAGCTCGGGCGGACATTCCCGGGCGTCTACCTGCAATGGCTTGGGTATGAAGCCGAACGCCGTCCCGATGTACTGTACGGCTATCCGAATGCGATCGTCTCGTATCCGCTCTCGGCGTTTGTCGTCCCGAGTTGGTTTGCGGAGGGGACTGCTCAGTATAATCATCCCGACTTCAAGTACGATTTCTGGGATTCGCACCGCGACATGATCCTGCGAATGTATATGCTCGACGGAAATCCGCTCTCGTGGGAGGAGATGGCGGTCTTCGGTAAGACGAGTCTGGGGAATGAGTCATCCTACAACGCAGGATTTTCAATCGTCGACTACATCGCGAAGAAGTACGGGGTGGAAAAACTCAGGGAAATTTCGCGTAAGCTCTCGACGGTCAGTCGTGTCACCATCGACGGTGCTCTGGAAGCTGTCATCGGAAAATCGGGGAACGCACTGTATGAAGAGTGGAAGCAGGAGAAGGAGACGTTCTATGGGACTGTCGCTGCGCCGATAAAGAAGGATATGAAGGAGGGAGGCCTTATCGAGTCGGAAGGGTTTGGAAATTTCTATCCGGCGTTCAGTCCCGATGGGAAAAAAATTGCATACGTCTCGAACAAGGGAGAGGATTTTTTTTCTGCAAGCAGTCTCTACATCCTCGACCTCGAAACAAAACAATCGAAGAGGATCGTGTCGAAGGTCCGCTCGACCCTCTCATTCTCGCCGGATGGGAGCCATCTCTACTACTCGCGACTCAGCCGCGAAAATCCGCATTGGTCGGGGTTCTACGATATATACCGGTACGACATTGCGACCGATGAAGAGACGAGACTGACGCACGGCCTGCGAGCGATGAACCCGAAGGTTTCGGAGGATGGAAAGAGGATTGTTTTTACCTACGGCTCGGACGGTACGTTGAATGTCGGCGTGTGCGATTCGGCCGGAGCGAACCTCCGCCAGCTGACGCAATTCACCAACGGCGAACAGGTCTTCACGCCTGCCTGGTCTCCCGATGGTAACACTGTGGCCTTCGGCTACGCGCTCAACCAGAATCAATCCCTTGCTGCTGTCAACTCAGACGGGAGTGAATTCAGGATTATCGTCGGCGACCACGACTCGAGAAATCCGAGCTTTAGCCGCGACGGCGAGCTGCTCTATTATTCAAGCGACAGGACGGGGATCTTCAATGTCTACGCTCGCAATATGAAGTCCGGTAAAGAACAACTCGTCACGAACGTCCTCGGCGGTGCTTTTCTTCCTACGGTGAACCGACAAGGCGATATCGCCTACGCATCGTACACCTCCAGCGGCTATAAGATTTCGTTGTTGAAACAGAGCGAACAGACGGATGTTCGGGGAGACCATGCGCTCATTGCACAATCGGCACAATCGGCGCAATCGGACCACGGCAGCGCTGGATTATCTGATGGGGTCGCGCAACAAGAGGCCTTATCGGGCGCCGTCGGTTCTCCGATCCGGATGTCGGGGAAAACGCCTGACCAACACGAAGAGCTGGTATCGAGGTCGTACCGCTCGGTGTTCTCGAGTTTGTCGCTCATCCCGTTTGTCAGGTTCGATAACTACAATCCACGCAACAGCGGATTCGATGCCATAAAGCCCGGGTTTTATTTCATCTCGAATGAAGTACTCGACAAGCTGAGTCTCTTCGGCGGCGCTGCGATGAATGCGCGACTGGAACGCGATCTGTTCCTGATTTTCGAATTTCGTGACAAACTTCCGTTGCTGTATCAATTGGGAATTGAGCCCGTGGCCGCGCTCGAGCTCTACAATATTACAAGAGTAACAGACGTGTCGTTCC
>JBGOVN010000272.1:0-3094 GCA_041478155.1 Bacteroidota bacterium
AGGCCGGTTGAGCGCCGCACATTTGAGAGACCCCGTCGAATTGCCCGATCTGAAATCTTGAATGCGCTGTGTCTTCGTATCTCCTCCAGAGCGAGAAGCGAGAGTGCGGCATTCCGTGCCTGGAAGGATCCGGCCAACGACACGAAAAGGTTTTCGAATCGGTGGTCACGAAGAGAAACGTCAAGAGTTAATCCGTCGGCATCGGAATGTTTGGTCTTGAGCCGGACCTCTTTCAGTGTTACGAATGGTGAGTTCTTAGTCCGGCAGATGCGGCGAAGGACTCGGAGCGCAACGGCCGATTCCACCCCCGTGACACAAGGGACTCCTCGTTTAACAATCCCTCCTTTCTCGCTTGCGATGCGACCGATGCTCTTGCCAAGGATCTCCGTATGTTCAAGACCGACTGTCGTAATAACTGAAACGATCGGATGGACGACGTTCGTGGCGTCGAGCCTCCCGCCTAATCCCGTCTCAATGACGGCAACATCCACCTTCTGGTCCGCGAAGTAGCGAAACGCGATGGCCGTGACAACCTCGAAGAACGTCAGGTTATACTTCTCGACGACCGGGCGCACCCGCTTCGTCAGCGCCAGCACTGTTGCACGTGGAATCGTCTTGCCGTCGATCCGGATCCGTTCTGAAAAATCAAGGAGGTGCGGCGATGTGTAGAGGCCGGTTGAATATCCTGCCGCAGTGAAAACAGACGCTATCAATGAAGACGTCGACCCTTTTCCGTTTGTTCCGGCCACATGGACGGAGTTGATCTTCTTATGCGGATTGCCGAGTTCCTTCAACAACAGTCTGACACCGTGCAGTCCGAACTTCATCCCAAATCTTTGAAGACTGTACAGGAAGGATATGGCGTCGTCGTAAGAGGCTAGGTTTGACATTCAGCTGGAGGGATTGTCCGGCTCCCCTGACGGGCAAAACGTCTCGCCGGGTTTCTCTGTGCTACAGCCACGATTGCAGGACGGAAGCCGAGATGTCAGCGTCGAGGGCACCGACAAGGCTACCAACGTCCGCGATCCCCTGGTCGATTGCATACTTCTTTATACCATCGATTACTTCGAGGGAGGTTCTTGCGTCGACAAAACTCGCAGTTCCCACCTGAACCGCCGTCGCTCCGGCAAGTAAGAACTCAATCGCATCGGAAGAGCTCGAGATTCCCCCCACACCGATCACAGGAATCCGCACGGCGTGAGATACCTCGTAGACCTTGGCCAGTGCAATAGGCTTGATGGCAGGTCCTGAGAGCCCGCCCGTGATACTGGAGAGCTTTGGTCGGCGTGTCGTTATGTCGACCGCCATGCCGATGACCGTATTGATGACCGAAACTGCATCCCCCCCGGCTGCCTCGACTACCTGGGCAAACTCAGAAATGCGGGTAACATTGGGTGTCAATTTGATGATGAGGGGTTTTTGCGTCAACGGACGGAGGCGCGACGTGATTTCCTTCACTGCGTTGCAATCGGTTCCGAAACTCAATCCGCCTTCTTTGACGTTCGGACACGAAACGTTGATTTCATACCCGTCGATCCCTTGCTGTTCTTCCAGGGCGGCAAGCACATCGCAATACTCCTGGATTGAGCTGGCCGCAATGTTCGCGAGAACGACCGTGTCAAGCGTGTTGAGATATGGAAGCTTCTCCTCGATGAACGCCCGGACCCCGATATTCGCAAGGCCTATTGAGTTGAGCAATCCGCTCGCTGTCTCGACGATGCGGCGGGGTGGGTTGCCGTCCCTCGGTTTGGCGGAAAGCGACTTTGTGATGATGCCGCCGAGTTTGTTCACATCGACGAGGTCCTTGACTTCATCGCCATAGCCAAATGTGCCCGATGCAACCAGGACCCGGTTTTTGAATTCGACGCCGCGGAGTGAAAATGACATTTTCGGCACTTACAACACCACCTCAGTAGAGTTGAATGTCGGGCCTTCGGTACACATGAGTGCGTATTTCTTTGGACCGTTCACCCGTTCAACCGGACAGCCCTGACAGATTCCGATACCGCACGCCATTTCTCCCTCCAGCGAAAGCTCACATTGGATCCCTTGCTGTCTGGAAGACTCTGAGAGAGCTTTCAGCATCTTCGTGGGACCGCAGCCAAAAATCTTGGGACGAACGATTCGGTTGTGTTTCAGATAATGTTCGAGAAGCTGGATGACGTTCCCGTGAAATCCGTCACTACCGTCGTCCGTCGCAATATGAACCTCACGCAAATGAGAAACGTAAACGTGGCCTGTCGTGCGAGCTCCGACGAAGGTTTTGACATTTTTCTTGAACCGGAGGAGCTCTTCCGTCAGAAGCGGAAAGGGGGCGATCCCGAGCCCGCCTGCGACGATGAGAGCAGTTTCGTATTCGTCGTCCGCCCGAAACGGAACACCGAGAGGGCCGAGAATATCGAGCTGATCCCCGGAACCTTTCGAAGCAAGAAGCCGCGTCCCCCCGCCGACGATGTTGAAGAGCAATTCGAGAGAATCGTCGTGCGCTCGCGAGACGCTGAAGGGGCGCCGCAACAGCGGCGTCGAAACTCCGGCTGAGACTCTCACGTTCAGAAATTGTCCGCCTCTCACCGAATTCGCGATCCGGGAACAACGCACCGTCAACACAAACAGACCGTCTGCCACCTGTTCGCGCGATAGAACCGGTACGACCTCCTGGATCATTCAATCATCCTTCTTGCGCGGTTTTTCGCCTGCCGGCGGTACTTTCGGCGAAGGCACCTCCTCCACTTCCCTGTCCGGATTCTTTGCCTTGTTCGGGGACGGGGGTATGACGCTTTTTTTCACGGAGGAATCCGGAGGGGCCGCTCCTGGGATGGTACTCATCGTCGTCTGCACCGCAAGGGCGTATCGCGTCGTTGCGTACTTCTGGGTCAGCAACCTATAATGGGCAATCGCACTATCCGGACTGTTCAGGTAGTGTTCATAAACCCAGCCGATCGCATACTCACTCTTCGCCGCATACGGGGAATGAGGAAACGACTGCACGATGCTTGAGAACTGCGCGAGAGACTGGTCCCAACGCTTGGCTTGGACCATGGAATCCGCGCGTGCATAGAGAGCTTCTGCCGGGTCGGCGGTTTGACGCACTTCC